>DASRRF010000375.1:0-4245 GCA_035695905.1 Micromonosporaceae bacterium
CGGCCGCGGCCGCACCAAGGACTCGGAGTATCTGCTCCAGCTGCGGGAGAAGCAGAAGGCCCGCCGGGTGTACGGCGTGCTGGAGAAGCAGTTCCGTGGCTACTACGCCGAGGCCAACCGCAAGACCGGCCGCACCGGCGAGGTGCTGCTGCAGATCCTCGAGTCGCGCCTGGACAACGTGGTCTACCGGGCCGGCTACGCCAAGTCCCGGGACCACGCCCGGCAGCTGGTCAAGCACGGCCACTTCGTGGTCAACGGCAAGAAGGTCGACATCCCGTCGTTCCGGGTACGGGACCACGACATCGTGCAGGTCCGCGAAAAGTCGATGGAGCTGACGCCGTTCATCGTCGCGCAGGCCGAGGCCGGGTCGCGTGCGGTGCCGGCCTGGTTGGAGGCGATCCCGACCCAGATGAAGATCCTGGTTCACTCGCTGCCGGCCCGACAGGTGATCGACACGCAGGTACAGGAACAGCTGATCGTCGAGCTCTACTCAAAGTAAACCGTGGGTGGATGTCATATAGCGGGCATCCCGACACAGAGGAGATAGTACGTGCTCATCACGCAGCGGCCGGCCCTCGGCGAGGAGCCGATCAACGAAGTCCGGTCCCGGTTCAGCATCGAGCCACTCGAACCCGGGTTCGGGTACACCCTGGGCAACTCACTTCGCCGTACCCTGCTGTCGTCCATTCCGGGCGCGGCGGTGACCAGCATCAAGGTCGACGGCGTACTGCACGAGTTCACCACCATCCCCGGTGTCAAGGAGGACGTGGTCGAGCTGGTCATGAACGTCAAGGACCTGTGCGTGTCGTCGGAGCACGACGAGCCGGTCTCGATGTACCTGCGCAAGCAGGGGCCCGGCGACGTGACCGCGGGCGACATCCAGCCACCGGCCGGGGTCACCGTGCACAACCCGGACATCAAGCTGGCCACGTTGAACGGCAAGGGCCGGTTGGACATGGAGCTGACCGTCGAACGCGGCCGCGGGTACGTGACCGCCGCCCAGAACAAGCAGCCCGGCCAGGAGATCGGCCGGATCCCGGTGGACTCGATCTACTCACCGGTGCTCAAGGTGACGTACCGCGTCGAGGCGACCCGGGTCGAGCAGCGTACCGACTTCGACCGGCTGGTCATCGACGTGGAGACGAAGGCCTCGATCTCCCCGCGTACCGCGCTGGCCTCGGCCGGCTCGACGCTGGTCGAGCTGTTCGGGCTCTGCCGGGAACTGGACGAGACCGCCGAGGGCATCGACATCGGGCCGTCGCCACAGGACGCACAGCTCGCTGCCGATCTCGCGCTGCCGATCGAGGAACTGGACCTGACGGTCCGGTCGTACAACTGCCTCAAGCGCGAGGGCATCAACACGGTGGGCGAGCTGATCGGCCGGACCGAGGCGGACCTGCTCGACATCAGGAACTTCGGGCAGAAGTCGATCGACGAGGTCAAGATGAAGCTCGCCGGGATGGGCCTGGCGTTGAAGGACTCGGCGCCCGCGTTCGACCCGGCGCACGTTGTGGACACCTTCGCCGAGGTCGACTACGACGGCGACGACTACCGCGAGACCGAACAGCTTTAGGAGCGACGATGCCCACGCCCACCAAGGGTCCCCGGCTCGGGGGCAGCCCCGCGCACGAGCGGCTGATGCTGGCCAACCTGGCCACGTCGCTGTTCAAGCACGGCCGGATCACGACGACCGAGACCAAGGCCAAGCGGCTGCGCCCGTTCGCCGAGCACCTGATCACCCGGGCCAAGCGCGGCGACCTTCACTCGCTGCGCCGGGTACGCCGCGTGATCCACGAACTGGACGTGGTCTACGCCCTACGGGACGAGATCGCACCGCGGTACGCGAACCGCAACGGCGGCTACACCCGGATCGTGAAGACCGGTCCGCGCAAGGGTGACGCCGCACCGATGGCGATCATCGAGCTGGTCGAGGAGCTCGAGGTGGCGGTGCCGGCCAAGGCCGCGAAGGCCACCGCGCGCAAGGCGGCCAAGCGGGACAGCATGGCGGCGCTCGCCCGGGAGACCGACTCCGACGAAGAGCCGGCGCCCGTCGAGGACGAGCCTGACAAGGCCTGACGAGTACGCGCAGAGCCCCGCATCACCGCAGGTGCGGGGCTCTGGCGTACGGGTACGACTCGACCTGGCCTACGACGGCACCGGGTTCTCCGGGTGGGCCGCACAGCCGGGCCGGCGTACGGTCGCCGGCGAGCTGACCGCGGCGCTGGACCGGATTCTCGGGCCGAGCGCGGCAACCGGGTTGACCGTGGCCGGGCGTACCGATGCCGGGGTACACGCCACCGGCCAGGTGTGCCATGTGGACACCGTCGAGCTCGATCCCACCCTGGTCCGGCGGCTGGCCGCGGTGTTGCCCGCCGACATCCGGGTGACCGGGGCCCGCGTCGTACCGCCGGGTTTCGACGCGCGCTTCTCCGCGCTGTCCCGGCGGTACGCCTACCGGGTCACCGACGCGCCGTACGGAGCCGATCCGCTGCGCCGCCACGACACGCTGGCCTGGCCGCGCCCGCTCGACCTGGCCGGGCTGCGGGCCGCGGCGATCAGTCTGCTCGGCGAGCACGACTTCGTGGCGTTCTGCAGGCGCAAGGAGCACGGCACGACGGTCCGCGCGATCAGCCGGCTGGACTGGCACCGCGAACCCGACGGCGTGCTCGTCGCCACCGTGCAGGCAGACGCGTTCTGCCAGGCGATGGTACGCAGCCTGGTCGGCGCCCTGCTGGCGGTGGGCGACGGTCGCCGGCCGGAGGATTGGCCGGCCGGCCTGCTCCGGCGTACGGAGCGGGCCAGCGAGGTGACCGTGGTCCCGCCACACGGGCTCACCCTGGTGGCGGTCGAGTACCCGGCCGACCCGGCGCAGTACGCGATGCGGGCCGACCTCACCCGCCGCCGCCGCGCGCCCTGACCGGCCTTGATCGACGTGCTTTGCAGAAGGTTGCGGCTTCCCGCTGACGGGATGCCGCGACCTTCGTGATGTTGGGACCAGCCGGGCCGCGGGCAGGCAGCCGGGGCAGCCCGGTCAGCCGGCGGCCGGGGCGGCCGGTGAAGCGCTGGCCGCGCCGCTGGCCTGGATGGTGGCCCGCTTCTCCAGCACCGAGTTGCGCAGGTGCAGCTCGATGATGTCGTAGATGATCTGTTTCGCGTACGGGTCGCTCGCGCCGAACTCCTTGCCGTCCGCCCGCGCGATCACGCAGTAGATCAGGAAGTGTCCGCGTACGTCCCAGCCCAGGTGGGTCGAGGAGAGCACGATCGGCTGGCTGCCGGTACCCGCGATGAGCCCGGTGAACCGGCCCTTCTTCGCGTCGATCAGCGGCTTGACCGCCTCGTGCACCTGCTCCGCGCCGGTCTCCGTGGCGAGGTTGAAGATGCCACCGGTGACCAGGTACGCGCCGGTCGGTGACTTCAGCGTGGCCCGGACGACCTGGGTACACCCGGCGTCGACCACCTGCTTGCCCAGGTCGCCGGTTGCCGCGACCCGGCAGTCCGCGGCGGCCTGCGTCTTGAGTACCTGGTACGCCGGTTGCCCGGCGACCACGGTGACCGTGGTGCCCGGGAAGACCTCGGCGACGGTGAGCGGCTGCGGGTCGACCTCCCGCGAGGTGATGTCCCGG
Source organism: Micromonosporaceae bacterium (assembly GCA_035695905.1). GTDB lineage: Bacteria > Actinomycetota > Actinomycetes > Mycobacteriales > Micromonosporaceae > EFPC-2. The sequence goes on from DASRRF010000375.1 coordinate 3,624, forward strand.
GGCAGCACGCTGGGCGCGGCCGAGGCGCCGTTGGCCTGCGCGTCGGTTCCCGCACGCTCGTCCACGACGATGAAGTACGACGTCAGGCTGCACACCGCGAGCAGTACGAAGACGCCGAGGCAGAGCAGTACGGTCTGCCAGACCTTGGAGTGCGGCCGGCGTAGGCGCAACAGGGGGTGGTGGCTGTCGGCCGGCTCGGGCGCCGGGCGGCGCGGCGCGGACGGCGGCGCGGACGGTGGAACCGCGGGCGCGACCGGCACCGGCGCGACGCGCGGACCCAGTTGATCCGGGCCTCGCCGCTGGTCCACCGGACGCCGGTCGACCCGCCGCTGGTCTACCGGGCGCGGTACGGCGACAGGGGGAGTGGGCCTGCCGGGAGGGGGTTCCGGTGGGGCGAGCGGGCCGGCGCTGTGCCGCGCCCGCCGAGGCGGTGCGTCGAGTGGGTCGTCGCGCGCGGCGATGCCGTCCAGCGGGTCGGCTGCCCGGCGGCGACCGGGTCGGGCCAGCGGCTCGGTCCGGCGCCGCGGAGAGTCCACCGGATCAGCGCGGCGAGGCGGGTCAGCGCGGCGAGGCGCGTGCGGCGGGTCCGCCGGGTCGGCCGCGCGCCGGCGCCCGTTGTAGC
>DASRRF010000376.1:0-7366 GCA_035695905.1 Micromonosporaceae bacterium
CGACCGCGTCGGCCAGGCCGCCGAGCGCCGCGGCCAGCGACGCCTCGCAGCCGGCCTCGACGGTGAGCAGCGCGGATACGCTGCCGAGCAGTCCGGGTACCTGGTCAGCCTTGGCGAGCAGCGCGCCGGCACCGTCCTTGCGGCGCAGCCCGAGGGCGAGTGCCTCCTCGCGCGCCTTCCACTGGGCCGCTTCCTTTTCCGCGGCCCGCTCGGCGGCGGCCAGCTCGGCGGCCTTGGCATCCGCGGCCTGCAGCAGCCGGGTCGCCGCGGCGTGCCGCTCGACCAGGTCGGCGTCGCCCGCGTCGATGCCGGTCGCGTCGGCCTGGGCGGCGGCGAGATCCCGCTCGGCGGCCTCGGCCCGTACCCCTGCCTCGCCGTGCGCGGCGGCCAGCCGGGAGATCTCGTCGGCGGCCGCGGTCGACCTGGTGCGTACCGCCTCCACCTGGCCGGCCAGCTTGGCCAGGCCCTCCCGGCGGTCCGCGACCGCCTTGACAGCCGCGACCAGCGCCTGCTCCGCGCGGGCGAGCTCGCTCTCCAACTGCTGGCGGCGCTCCACCGCGTCGGCCAGATGGGCCTGGTCGGCGTCGAGCGCGGCGCGCAGCGCGGTCTCCTGCTGGCGTACGGTCTCCGCCTCCGCGGCCAGCGACTCGGGATCCCGCCCGGGTCGCTCCTCCTCCTCGGGGGCCTCCAGGTGGCGCAGCCGTTCGGCGGCGAGCTGCGCCGTCGAGCGGAACCGCTCCTGCAGCGCGGAGAGCTGGTACCAGGTGTGCTGGGCCTCTTCGAGGATCGGGGCGTCGGCCGCGAGCGCGGTCTCCAGCTCGGCGAGCCGGCGCTGGATCGCCGCGTGCTCGCGCTCGACCTCCTCCCGGCGGTGCCGCAGCGCGGTCTCGTCGGCGATCTCCTTGTCCAGCGTGCCGCGCAGCGTGGCCAGATCATCGGCGAGCAGGCGGAGCCGGGCATCGCGCAGGTCGGCCTGGATACCGGCGGCGCGCCGGGCCACCTCGGCCTGCTTGCCAAGCGGCTTGAGCTGGCGGCGCAGCTCCGCGGTGAGGTCGGTCAGCCGGTTCAGGTTGGTCTGCATCGCCTCCAGCTTCCGCAGCGCCTTCTCCTTGCGCTTGCGGTGCTTGAGTACCCCGGCGGCCTCCTCGATGAAGGCGCGCCGGTCCTCCGGCTTGGCGTGCAGGACCGCGTCGAGCTGTCCCTGCCCGACGATCACGTGCATCTCCCGGCCGATGCCCGAATCGGACAGCAGGTCCTGGATGTCGAGCAACCGGCAGGAACTGCCGTTGATTTCGTACTCACTCTCGCCGGAGCGGAACATCCGGCGGGTGATCGATACCTCGGTGTAGTCGATCGGTAGCGCCCCGTCGGCGTTGTCGACGGTGAGGGTAACCTCGGCCCGGCCGAGCGGCGGGCGCCCGGCGGTGCCGGCGAAGATCACGTCTTCCATCTTGCCGCCGCGGAGCGCCTTGGCGCCCTGCTCGCCGAGCACCCAGGCGATGGCATCGACGACGTTGGACTTGCCCGAGCCGTTCGGCCCCACCACGCAGGTGATCCCGGGCTCCAGCTTCAGCGTCGTCGCGGAGGCGAAGGACTTGAACCCCTTCACCGTCAGGCTTTTAAGATGCACGTCCCGATCCTCATCCGGCGACCCCCGACCGGGCGGTCGCGCCTCTGCCGCAGGGTACCCCCGGCCGACCCGGCCGGCCCGCCAGCCACGGACAGTCGGGCGGTTTGCTGTGATACCCACCCGCAACGGACAAAAAGCTGCGCGCCGTCACGGGTACGTGTCGGCGCGCGATCGGATGGGTGGGGCGGCCAGGAAGGTTGGGTTGCTGAGTTGCCTGGAAGGACCGTGGCGCCGGTTGTCAGGCCGGCGCCCAGTGGTCAGGTCAGAACCGGCTCGCCCAGTCGCAGCAGGTCGTCCGCCTCCGCGGCGGCCGCTGCAAGCCGGTCGTTCTCGGCGCGTAGCCGGGTGACCTCGCCGTCCAGTGCCTGAACCCTGGCACGCAGTTTGGTGACCTCGTCGAGTAGGCGCCGGTCCGGCGCGCTGCCCACGTGGCCGTAGAGGGCCTTCGCCATATCGTCTCCTTGTGATGCGTTGCCGGGCAAACCGGCCAACGCGCGCCCAGCAGATCGCGGCAACCTGCTCACGCTCACGGGCAAACCTCATGGTGATGCCATGGGCGCGGGCATGGTCGGGCGCGACTGGCGACCTCTCTATAGTCCGCCGCCCCGTCCGCGTAGTCAAGTTCCCTGAGCCCCCAAGGCTCAACTCCGGGCGGGTTGTCCGGATCCGCCCGCTCGCGTAGCGTCAACGCGGGCTGTGAAACGCCCCACCCATCCCCCCTCGGAGGTCGATCCTGACCAGCCGAACACCCCCAGCCGGGCAGCATCGCGGCGGCGGCGCGGTCCGCCCGTACGCCGCGGTCGTCCTGCTGGCCGCGCTGCTGCTGGTGGCCGGCGCCGGTGCGGCGCTGCGGCAGACCGGCATCGCCGGCGGCTCGGCCACCGCCGGCAACACCGCGGCGCAGCTGGGCGCACCGGTCGTCACGAGCTATCGGCCGCCGTCGGCGACGCCTTCGCCTACCGCGACGCCGGCACCGTCCGCCTCGCCGGCCGGTACGGCACCGGCCCCGGTACCGGCCCCGGTGCCGACCCGCAGCCTCGGCCGGGTCGAGCGGATGGAGAACGACGTCACCGCGCTGGTCAACGCGGAGCGGGCCAAGGCCGGGTGCGGTCCGGTGCACACCGATGAGCGGCTGCGCACCGCGGCCCGGCGGCACAGCGCCGACATGGCCACCCAGGACTACTTCAGCCACACCGGCCAGGACGGCAGCTCGCCGTGGGACCGGATCCGGCGGGCCGGCTACCCCAGCGGGATCGGCGAGAACATCGCGTACGGGTATCCAAGCGCCGCGGACGTGATGCGCGGCTGGATGAACAGTGCCGGGCACCGGGCGAACATCCTGAACTGCGACGCGCACGCGATCGGGGTCGGGTTGGCGTACAACTCCGGCGGTACGGCGTACTGGACGCAGGACTTCGGCTCGGTCTAGCCACGTCACCCGATCGGGCACCGCTGTCGGTATGCCGACATGTGCACTTATCGCCGGCCGGCGGCTCGTTGGCCGGGGCATGACCCTCCGTACCCCGTCCAGGCGCCTGCGGCGTACCGCCACGATCGCCGTACTAGCGGCCGGCAGCGTGCTCGGGGCCGCCACACCGGCCGTCGCGTACGCCAACTCGGTGCACGTCAACCTCCGGATGCTGGTCGTCACCGACGGCCGGCCCAATGTGTCTGCGATCACCGCCCAGCTCGACCGCGAGGGTGTGCCATACGACCTGGTCGACATGAGCCGGGCGGACCGGCCGGTACTCACAACAGCCTTCCTCGAAGGGTCCTCCGGTGGCGTACCGGTGGCCAGGTACCAGGCGGTCGTCCTGCCGCACGAGTCCGCCCTGCCGCCCGACGAGCTCGCCGCGCTGGCCGCGTACGAGCAGCAGTACGGCATTCGCCAGGCGGACGCGTACACCTGGGCGAACCCCGGCGTCGGGCTGAACTTCGCCGCCTGGACCGGCACCGTGGACGGGATGACCGCGACGGTGGCCCCGGCCGGGATCACGGCCGGCTTCGGCTACCTCAACGGACCGATCCCGCTGGACGACGTGGACCCGGCGGTCGCGGAGAGCTTCGGGTACCTCGCCACGCCGGCCAGCGCGGCCTTCACCCCGCTGGTCACCGCGCCGGTGCCGGACCACCCCGGTACGGCCGGATCGCTGCTCGGCGCGTACGCCCACGACGGCCGCGAGGAGCTGGTCGTCACGGTGTCGATGAACCAGAACCAGACGCACACGAAGGTACTCGCGCACGGCATCGTCGAGTGGCTCACCCGCGGCGTACACCTGGGTTTCTGGCGCAACTGGTTCAGCCTGCACATCGACGACGTGTTCCTGCCCGACGACCGCTGGCACACCGGAGCCAACTGCACGGTCGGCGACAACTGCAACCCCCAGCGCGACCCGTCGATCGAGCCGTACGCCACGCCGATCCGGATGGTGCCGGCCGACGTCGACGCGCTGCTCGCCTGGCAGCGGGCCAACGGCCTCAAGCTGGACATGACGTTCAACGCGGAGGGCTCGGTAGACGCCGGCGGCGCCGATCCGCTCAGCGCGAAGCTGCTCGCCAACCGGGCCGAGCTGCGCTGGCTGAACCACACCTACGGGCACGCGTACCTGGGCTGCGTACAGGATTTCGGCACGGTGCCGTGGCACTGCGCGACCGACCCGACCACCGGCGCGATCCGCTGGGTCAGCCGGGCCGACATCCGCGCACAGATCAGCCAGAACACCCAGTGGGCCAGCGCGCACAGCATCTCGCTGGACCCCCGCGAGCTGGTCACCGGCGAGCATTCCGGGCTGCGCACGCTACCCCAGATGCCGGTCGACAACCCGAACCTCGGGCCGGCGCTGAGCGACACCGGGGTCCGGTTCATCGCCGCGGACAACTCCCGGGACCCGGCCCCGCGCGCCGTCGGGCCGGCGCTCACCGTCCCGCGTTACCCGATGAACATCTACTACAACGTGGGTACGGTGGCCGAAGAGGTCGACGAATATAACTGGATCTATACCAGCACGGCAGACGGCGGCGGTGGTATCTGCGAGGCGAACCCGGCGACCAGCACCTGCATCGCGCCGCTGACACCGGCCGACTTCGCCGGATACCTGGTCCCGCTGGAGGCGCGGATCGCGCTCGGGCACGTGGTCTCCGACGATCCACGCCCGCACTACGCACACCAGTCGAACATCACCGAGGACCGGGTCCTCTACCCGGTGCTGGACGCGATGCTGGCCGGATACCGGTCCCGGTACGCGGCCAACACGCCCCTGCTGAACCCGCGGATGGCCGAGATCTCCGCGCAGCTGCGCCGGGCCGACGCGTGGCGGGCCGCGGTTGCCGCGAAGCGGGTCGACGCGTACCTGCGCGACGGCCGGATCACCGTGGTCAACAAGGGCGGCGGCGCGGTCGAGGTACCGATCACCGCACCGGCCGGCACCCGGGTGGTCACCCTCTCGCTGCTCGGCATCGAGCTGCTGGGCAAGGAGTACGGCGAGGCGTACGGCGGCAGCCGGTCCGGCTGGTCGACGCTCGCGTTCACCGGCACCCAGCTCCTGCTCCGGGCCGCGGGGTGACCCGTCCGTGCGCCTGGCGCTGATCAACGAGGGGACGTACCCCTTCGTCACCGGCGGCGTCAGCACCTGGTGCCACCAGCTGGTGACCGGGCTGCACCGGCACAGGTTCCATCTGGTCGCGGTCACCGGTGCGGGATCCGCCGCGCCGGTGTACGCGGCGCCCAACGTCACCGGGCTCACCTCCGTACCCGTGTGGGATCGGGCCCTGGCGCCGCGGCGGCCGGCGGCGCGACGGCGACGGCGCGCGACGGAGGCCGCCGCTCTGCTCTGCCGCGGGTTGCTGACCGAGGGCCGGTACGCGGCCGGCATGTTCGCGACCGGCCTGCGCCGGTTGGCGGAGATCTCCACCGACGGCGGCCATCCGCTGCACGGCGTACCGGTGGCCGATGTGCTCTGCGACGCGTGGCGGGTCGCCGGCCGGCAGTCCACCGCGCGGCTGACGCTGCGGGCCGCGCAGTCCGCCGGATCGTTGCTGGAGCACGCGTTGCGCGCGCTGGTCGCGGCACCGCCCACTGTGGACATCTGCCACGCGGTCGCCACCGGCCTGCCGGCACTCGTCGCGCTGGCCACGAAGTGGCGTACCGGAACGCCTTTCGTCCTCACCGAGCACGGGGTCTACCTGCGCGAGCGGTACCTGGAGTACTCCGGCACGCTGCCGGTGCCGGTCAAGGCGGTGATGACCGGGTTCTACCGGGCGGTGGCCAGGATCAGCTATGCCGAGGCGGCCGCGGTCACCTCGGTCAGCGACTTCAACCGCGGCTGGCAACTGCGCTGCGGCGCGGATCCGGCGAAGCTCTTCGTGGTGCCCAACGGCGTGGATCCGGACCGATTCCCGGCACTGCCTTCCGAGCCGGCCGAGCCGACCGTGGTCTGGGTCGGCCGGGTCGATCCACTCAAGGATCTGCATACCCTGATAGAAGCCTTTCAGCACGTGTACGCCGCAACGCCGGCCGCCCGGCTGCGCCTGGTGGGACCGGTGCCGCGGGGCAACGAGGAGTACGCGGCCGGCTGCCGCGAACTGGCCGGGCGGCTCGGGATGGGCGGTGCCGTGGCGTTCGCTGGGCCGGTCGGGCACAGCCGGGAGGCGTTCGCCACCGGGCACGTCGTGGCGCTGTCGAGCATCTCCGAGGGCATGCCGTACACCGTGGTGGAGGCGATGATGTGCGGCCGCGCCACGGTCAGTACGGACGTCGGCGCCGTGGCCGAGACGGCCGGGGACACCGGGTTGGTCGTACCGCCCCGGGATCCGACCGCTCTGGGCGCGGCCTGCCTGGAGTTGCTGCGCAACCCCAACCGGCGCCGGTCGATGGCGGCCAGCGCCCGGGACCGGGCGCTGGCCCACTTCACGCTGGACCGGATGCTCGGCGCCTACGCCCACCTCTACGCGGACGCCTTCTCTTGAGCGCGGCGACGGTACTGGACGCCGCACAGCTGGCCACGCTCGCCGACGCGCTCGGCCCGGCGCTGCGCGACGCGGTCGACGTACCCGAGATTGTCGCGCTGCTGGAGGCGTCCGGGCTCAACGACCGGGCGGCGCGGACCCGGTTCGGCGCGGATTCGGTGTTCACGCTGGGCGAGGCGCTGGCGATGGGCCGGCTGGTACGCGCGCCGCGGCGGCCGGCACCGGTAAGGCCCCGGGTGGTCGGCCCGGCGTTGGCCCGGGCCGCGCTCTACCTGATCCCGGCGTTGCTGGCGGTCGCTGCGGCCGAGCACCTGGACCGGCTGCCGGCCCGGGTACCCGCCGCCGGACTCGTCGCCGGTTGGGCCGCCGCGCAGGGCCTGGCCTATCTCGGGTACGGCGTGGCCGGCCGGACCGGCCGGGGTGCCGCGGCCCGGTTCCTGCTCGCCGGGTTCGGCGCGCTCGCCGCGTTGTGCTGCGCGGCAACCGGCGTGCTCGTGTCCACTGTGGACCTCTGGCCGGCGCTCGGCGTGGTGCTCGCCGAGCTCGCGCTCTTCGCGATCGTCGCGGCCGCGGTGGTCACCGGCGCGGTCGGCACCGCACTGCGGTGGAGCCTGCCCGCGGTCGGGATCTCCGTTGTGGCGCTGACTCCGTGGGCGGGGCGCTGGACCGGCCCGGCGCTGGCCGGCGCGGTACTGCTCGTCCTGGCCCGGGCGTACGCGCCCGCGGTGGCCCGCCGACGCGGCGAACCGGCCGCGTGGCGCGCGCTGACCG
>DASRRF010000377.1:0-2150 GCA_035695905.1 Micromonosporaceae bacterium
GTCGACGAGCGCGGCGTCGTCGGTCAGCTGCGCAACGTCGACGTCGAGCACCTCCGCCACGACGCCGCGCAGGCCTTCCTTGTCCAGTGTGAGCACGCCCGAGTCCGACATTGATCGATTCCCTTCTAGTTCTCCGCGCCCTGCGGGGTTACCAGGGCGACCGCTACGTTGCCCTCCGCCGCCGCGGTAACCACGACGGTCGGCTCCGCCGCACCCACCAGCGCGGCGGCCACCTGTGCCAGCGGCTCAAGGCAACCGGCGCCGGCCGGCATCACCTTCACCCGCCCACGTTCGTCCAACGCCGCGGCGACGGCGCGGCCCACCGGCGACCCGTCCAGCACCGCGACGATCGGCGGATCGCCGTACCCCGCAACGACATCGGCCAGCGCCGCGGCAACCACCGCGCGGGCCGTGGCTGCCGCCGTACCCGGCGGGATGAACCGGGTCCGTACCCGGCAATGCCCCGGGCCGCCGTCCCCCCGGCGCACCACCAGCGCCACCGCGCCGCTCTCCGACGCCCGTACCGCCGGGTCGCCCGGGTCGAGCGCCTCCTCGGTCGCCCCGACCAGCAGCCAACGCGCCCGGCCCAGCGCCAGCGCCCGGGCGGCGACCGCGATCGCCTCTAACCCGGCCACCCGCGGCGTGGTCAGCGTCGCATGGAAGCCCTTGAACGAGTGCTCGGCGGCAAGCCGGCCACCGCCCAGGTTCACCGAGAAGTACGGCGCAACCATCGGGCTCAGCTCGGCCGCACTGCTGGCGACCACGGTCCGGTCCATCGCCGCGTGCAGCGCGGAGACCGCGCTGTTGGTACCGACCACGACCCCGCGCGCCTCGGCCGGAAAGCCATCCCCGCAGCCCATCGCGTCCGCCATCGCCCGCCGGGCCGCGGCGAGCAGGTACTGGAACGCGGGCGGGACGTACTTGTACCCGCGCGCGCCGAGCTCGCGGCGGTAGTCGAACCATCCCGCCGTGGGTGCCCGGCCGTGTTCGCCGTCCGGCTCGAGCGGGCGCACCACGCCGACCCCGGACACCGTGGCAGTCATCGCGCGCCGTCCAGCACCAGCGAGATGTTGTTGCCACCGAACGCGTACGCGTTGATCATCGCGTACCGCCCGGCGAGCGGGGTGGCCGCCTGCGGCAGCCAGACCGCGCAGCCCGGATCCTGCTCGGCCATCGTGACGTTGCCGGGAACCGTGCCGCGGTGCAGGATCAGCGTGGCCGCGACGGCGGCCATCGCACCGGCCGCTCCCCCGGTGTGCCCGATCAGCGCCTTGAGGCTGTAGAGCGGGATCTCCGGGGTACGCATGCCGAGCACCCCGGTGATCGCGTCGCTTTCGATCCGGTCGTTCAGCTCGGTGCCGGTGCCGTGCGGCACGACACAGCCGACCTGGTCGACGCTCGCGCCGGCGTCGGTCAGCGCGTCGGCCATCGCCCGGGCGATCTGGGTACCGGCCGGCTCCGGTGCGGTGGGATGGTACGCATCGCAGCTCCACCCGGCTCCGGCCACCCGGGCGTACACAGTGGACACTCCGCGCGCGCTCGCGTGTTCCGTGGACTCCAGCACCAGCGCGGCCGCGCCCTCGCCGAACACCGTACCCAGCCGATCCCGGGCGAACGGCCGGCACCGCTGCGGATCGAGCGCACCCATCCGGTCGAAGCAGGCCAGCGCGACCCGGGAGTACGCCTCGGCCCCGACCGCCAGCACGACATCGGCCTCACCCAGCCGGATCATGTCCGCGGCCATCGACAGCGCGCACCCGCTGGCCGCACACGCGTTGCTGATGCTGGTGTTCGGGCCGGTCGCGCCGAGGCGTTCGCCCACCTCCGAACCGACCACGAACGCGGGCAGCCACCGGTCGCCGGCCGGGAACCCGTCGACCCGCCAGTGGTCGTACCGGCTCGCGTCCCCCATCCCGGTGCCGACCACCACCGCCATCCGTTGCCGTGCAGCGGTATCCAGCCCGGCATCCGCGATCGCCTGGGTCGCCGCCTCGACCGCGTACCGCGATGCGGTGCCGGGCGCGGAGTCGGGTTCATCCGGGGGTACGGCGTACAGCAGCGGCAGCGAGACGTGCGCGTACGGGTCGTCCGGGCGTACCGGCGCGCTGCGTGCCGCGGTCATCCCGGCCCAGAACCGCTCAACACCGTTG
>DASRRF010000378.1:0-4288 GCA_035695905.1 Micromonosporaceae bacterium
GTCGAACGCGGCTGGCGCGACATGAAAACCACATTGGACCTGCGGCCGGTGTTCCACCGGCGCGAAGACCGCATCCGAGCCCACATCCTGCTCTGCTGGCTCGGACTGCTGCTCATCCGCGTCGCCGAGACCACCACCGGCCACACCTGGGGCAAGATCCGCACCGAGGTTGAGCGCATCCACATCGGCGTGTTCACCGGCCCAGCCGGCACCTTCCGCCAGCGCACCCAGTTGTCCCAACCACAAAAGGCGATCCTCGCCAAGCTGCACATCGGCGAGCCACCCCGCATCCTCCACGCCACACCGGCTGCCGCCTGACCAGCCCGAACGTCTCGGCCTAGTGACACGCCATGTCACCGGGACAACCCGTGTTTGCCCAGCTCAGACCCTAAGTTCGCGGACGATGTCGAAGCCCAGCTGCGGAACGCAGGGAACGGTTCGGGGTTCAATTCCGCAACGCCGTGGGCCTCGGCAACCCTCCGCGCTCGTCTTGAGCCGGGCGTTCGCCGTAGCTCAAGCCACTCTGCGCCGCTTGGCGTGTACGAAGGTCCGCAGCCGGGACAGCGGCCACGCGTTGATGACGTCCTCCTTGGTGAGCCATCCTCGCTGGGCTATCCCGATCCCGAAGCGCAGGAACGTCAGGTGCACCGTCGAGTGCGCGTCGGTGTTGATGGCGAACTTCACCCCGGCCCGTTTCGCCCGCAGGATCAGCTCGTCGGGCAGGTCCAGCCGGTCGGGGTACCCGTTGACCTCCATCGCCGTACCGGTCCGGGCGGCCGCGGCGAACACGGCGTCCCAGTCGGCGTCGACCGGCTCCCGCCGCCCGATCATCCGGGTGGTCGGGTGGCCGATGATGTTCACGTACGGGTTCTCGCAGGCCCGGATGAACCGCGCGGTCATCGTGTCGCTGGGCTGGTTGAAGTGCGAGTGCACCGACGCCACGCAGATGTCGAAGCCGGACAGGAAATCGGCGTCCCAGTCCACCCCACCCTCGGGACCGATGTTCAGCTCGGTGCCGTGCAGCACCACCAGCTTGCCGGTGTCCATGGATCGCAGCAGCGTCCGCTGAGCCAGCATCTTCTCGTCGGTCATCCGCTGCATCGGCAGGTCTTTGGCGTGGTCGGTGACCGCGTAGTAGCGGCAGCCCCGCGCCCCGGCGGCGGCCAGCATCTCGTCCAACGTGGACACCCCGTCGGTGAGGTCGGTGTGCGTGTGCAGGTCGCCCCGGATGTCCGAGGCGGATACCAGATCCGGTAGCGACCCGGCCAGCGCCGCCTGCACCTCGCCCCGGTCTTCGCGCAGCGTAGGTGGGATCCACGGCAGCCCGAGCCTGTCGTACACCTCCTCCTCGGTCTCGGAGACCACCAGCGACCCGTCGTCGACCCGGAACAGGCCGTACTCCGAGAGCTTGAGCTTCTTGCGTACGGCGATCTCGCGGATCGCCACGTTGTGCGCCTTCGAGCCGGTGAAGTCCTGCAGCGCGGCTCCCCACGACTCGGGCGGCACCACCCGCAGGTCGACCTGCAACCCGGCGGTGGTCCGTACGGACGTCTTGGTCGGCCCGGACCCGATCACCTCGTCCACAATGGGGAGCGCGGAGAAGGCAGCCATCAGCGGTGCGGAGTCCGCGGCGGCCGCGAGGATGTCGACGTCGCCGATGCTGTCCCGCATCCGGCGCAGTGACCCGGCGTACGAGCACCGTACGCAACCAGCCACTGTGGACAGTGCGGCTACGATCTCCTCGGCGGTGGCCAGCGCTTCGGATATCAGCACCCGCCCGCTGCCGCGCCGCAACAGTTCGATGCCGTGCAGCAGGTTGTCACCGGTCTTCGCCCCGAAACCGCGAAGATTCTCCAACTGTCCAGCGTGGATCGCCGCGGCCAGCTCGTCCACCGAGGAGACGCCGAGCTCGTCGTGCAGCAGCATCGCCTTGCGTGGCCCGAGGCCGGGGATCGCCATCATGCTGCGCACGCCCGCGGGGATCCGGGCGCGGAGGTCGTCGACCGCGTTGATCCGCCCGCTCAGCCCGTACTCGACAATCTTCTCGGCTATTGAACTGCCCACGTTCGGGATCTGCTGCAGCGCCTTGAGATCCAGCCGCGAGACGTCCTCCGGGTGCCCCGCGACGGAACGCGCCGCCTTGTCGTAGACCCGGGCCCGGAACGCCTCCCCACCGGTGATCGAAATCAGGTCGGCGTACTCCTGGAGCAATGCTCCGATCGTGTCGTTCGGGCGCGCCATGGCCCTAACCTACTCGACGGTTTGCGGCTCCCGCGGGGTGTTGTTGAAGCGCCGCCCGCCGTCCTCGGTCACCGTGACGATGTCCTCGATGCGTACGCCGAACCGGCCCGGCAGGTAGATCCCGGGTTCGATGGAGAAGCACATGCCCGGCACCAGTTTGTGCGTCTCACCCTCCACCATGTACGGAGGTTCGTGCGTGGTCAGTCCGATCCCGTGCCCGGTGCGGTGGATGAAGTATTCGCCGTACCCGGCCTCGGTGATGACCCGCCGGGCGACACGGTCGACCTCCTGGCATTCGATGCCCGGGCGCACCGCCTCGAACGCGGCTTGCTGGGCGTGCCGCACGATGTCGTGCACCTTGCGGATCTCCGCGCTGGGTTCGCCGACGGTGACGGTGCGCGTGGTGTCGGATCCGTAGCCCTGTTTGAGGCCGCCGAAGTCGAGTACCACGGCGTCGCCGGGTTGGATGACCCGGTCGCCGGCCTCGTGGTGCGGGTTGGCGCCGTTCGGCCCGGAGCCGACCACGGTGAAGTCGACCTGGCTGTGCCCGTACTTCTTGAGCAGGGCGGCCAAATCCGCGGCGACCTCGGTCTCCTTGCGGCCCGCGAAGCGTACTTTCAGGATGTCGCCGAACGCGGCATCTGCCGCGGCACCCGCCGCCTCCAACCGGGCCAGCTCGTCGGCGTCCTTCACCGCGCGGAGCATCGGCATCGCCTGGGTCAGGGCGGCGTAACGGGTGTCCGGCAACGCATCCTGCAGGCCGAGCAGGTGCATTGCCCAAGCGGAGTCGGAGATGCCGTACCGCCCGGACCTCTGCAGCAACGCGGACGCCGCGGCGTACGGATCGCTGCCGTCGGACCAGTCGACGAGCCGCACCACGGACGATCCCGGCGAGCCCTCGGCATCGGGCCGCTCCAGCTTCGGCACAATCATCGTCGGCTCGCGGCCCTTGCCGAGCACCAGCATGGTCAGCCGCTCGGTGATCGCAACCGGCATGTAGCCGGTGAGATAGCTCAGATCTGGCCCAGGCGCGATGAGGAGACCGGTGAGACCCTCCTCGGCCGCAGCGTCGGCGGCTCGGGCCATCCGGTTGGCGAAATCGTCCACGGTGAACGGCGCGGGCCCGCTCGTTGCTGTCGCATGAGACCCCATGACCTTCAGGGTATGGCGCGCAGCCGGCGCGCCAGACCGGAAACGGCGAACCGGGGGCGCTGCGGTTTGCTGGCGGGCGGGGTGCCCCGATCTCAATCTCAGGAGCGGATATCACTGTGCTCGGTCAACGTCCGGGTGGCCGCACGCCCCTGTCTGACCGGGGGTAGCCGGTGGCGGGTGATATCTGCTCCGGCGATGGATATCGCCCCCGGTGGCTGCGTGGACAGCGGCTGTCGCGCGAGGGCGCCGCGAGGACGTCAGAATGTCTGGACAAACTGTTGACACCGGGCGCCGCTGAGCGCTAGGAATCAAGGGTCGACCAGCTGTCGCGAGTCCGGGGGGTGCCGTCCCATGCGTATCGGTCTGCTCGGGGTCGGCCGGATCGGTGCGGCACACGCCGAGACGCTGCATGAGCACCCCAACGTGACCGAGCTGTTGCTGGCCGACGCCGACCCCGCGCGGGCCGGCGAGGTCGCCCGGCGGCTGGGTGCCCGCGCCAGCACCGTGGATGACATCTTCGAGGCCGGCCTGGACGCCGTTGTCGTCGCCACCCCGACCGCCACCCACGCCGACCTGATCCTCCGCGCGGTCGCCGCCGAGCTGCCGGTGTTCTGCGAGAAGCCGATCGCCGCGGACGTCAAGCGGACCGTCGAGGTGGCGCAGCGGGTCAGCCAAGCCGGGGTGCCGGTTCAGGTGGGCTTTCAACGCAGGTTCGACGCCGGGTACCGGGCGGCTCGCGTGGCACTGTCCGAGGGACGGGTCGGCACGCTTCACCGGATGCATCTGGTGACCGCCGACCCGGCCCCGCCGCATCCGTCGTACGTGCCGGCCTCCGGAGGTATCTTCCGCGACTGCCACATCCACGACTTCGATATTGCCCGATGGCTCACCGGCA
>DASRRF010000379.1:0-2890 GCA_035695905.1 Micromonosporaceae bacterium
CCCAGCGCGGACAACCGCCATGGAACGTCCTCGTTGTCCGGGTCGTTGGTGGCCCATTTGATGATTGCCCGGGCGATGTTCTCGGTGACCGCGCCGAGCCGGGTGAGCCGTTTGGACACGAACACGATGTCGGGTGAGTGGCCGTGCAGGCTGATCCATTTGTCGATCTGGTCCAGCAGCTCGTCATCCTGGTCCAAGGCGGTCAACCGGTCGAGCAGCGCACGCATGAGGAAGTCGGCGTTCGGGTCCGCCCAGTGCAAGGAGATCCATTGCCGGGCCGCGGCCACCGCCGCGTCCGCCACCGGCGCGGGCATACCCGGCCGGCCGAGCAACGCCTTGAGTACGAACTGTGCCTCGAGGTCGAGACCGTGCTCGTCCAGCCAGGCGATGGCCGCGTCGGTTGTCCGTACCCGTGCTGCTTCGGAGAGCTCGACCCGCGACAACAGCGGGGCAAGCACGAACCCTGCCTCGGGCAGCCGGCCGTGGATAGGCCTGCGCGTGCGCCGTGCCGGCGGCGCTGTCCACCGCGTTCAGGTCGGCACGGGACAGCAGCGGGCCGAGGACGTAGCAGGCCTCCATGGCCACCCCGTTGGCGCGCAGCCAGCCGAGGGCCTGGCCGATCGCGATGCCGCCGTGCTCGTCGGTGCGGGCCAGCAGGGTGGCCAGGATGTAGCGGGCCTCCAGGCTGTCGGTGTTCGCGGCCACCCAGGTCGCCGCGTGGGCCGCGGCACGGGCCGCCAGCTCGGCGGTCAGATCGGTGCGCAGCAGCAGCGGGTTGACCACGAACCGCGCCTCGGCGGTATGGCCACGGATGTCGAGCCAGGCGTCGGCGTACCCGGCGGCGCGCGCGCTCGGCTCGGCGGGCAGGTCGGCGCGGGCCACCAGCGGGCCGAGCACGAACTGGGCCTCCACCGCTTGGCCGTGCCGGGCGAGCCAGGCCAGCGCGAACCCGGTCGCCGCGGCGCTCGCGGCCGGCGTCAGGTCGGTCCGGGACAACAGCGCGTTGAACGCGAACTGTGCGCTCAGGTCATGTCCGTGGAACCCGAGCCAGGCCAGCGCCGCCTCGATCACGCTGGACTCGACCGGTTCGGGCAGGTCGTCGCGGCGCAGGATGGCACGCAGCACGAAGTCGGCCCGGTCGCTCTCGCCGTACCTGGTCAGCCAGGGCAGGGCGCGGGCGGTGGCGGCCGCGACCACCTCGGCGGCGAGGTCGCCGCGGGACAGCAGCGCGGTGAGCAGGTACTGCGCGTCAACCGTGTCCTGGTACGCGTCGAGCCAGCTGAACGCGCACCGGGTGGCCCGCTCGTCCACCTCCGAGGCCAGGCCGGTGCGCGAGTGCAAGGCACCGATCGGGTACCGGGCCTCCGGCTTGTCCCCGTGCGCGCCGAGCCATTCGAAGGTGTACCCGATGGCCCGGGTACTCGCGCTCGCGGGCAGGTCGTCGCGGGACAGCAGCGCGGCCATCACGTACTGCGCGTCGACGGTCTGCCGGTGGGCGGCGAGCCAGCTGAGCGCGAGCGCGGTGGCCCGGGTACCCGCCTCGGCGGGCAGGTCGTCGCGGGCCAGCAGGGACGGCAGTACGAAGCCGGCCTCCGTACCCTGCCCGTGCAGATCCAGCCAGCGCAGCGCGGACCCGATGGCCCGGGCACTCTCGCCGGCGGCGAGCCGGCTGGTCAACAGCGGCCGCAGGACGAACCCGCCGTCCGTGGTGTGGCCATAGACGGCGAGCCAGGCAAGCGCTGTAGCGGTCGCCTTCGCGGTGTCCGCTGCGGGCAGGTCGGTGCGGCTGAGCAGGGAGGCGAGGACGAACCGGGCCTCCACGGTCTCGCCGAAGCGGGCCAGCCACTCGAATGCCTGGGCGGCTGTGCTCACCACGATCTGCGCCGGCAGCTCCGCCCGGGACAGCAGGTTGTCCAGGACGAACTGGGCCTCCTTCGCGTGCCCGTGCGCCGCGAACCACGCCTGCGCGTGCGTGATGGCCCGCGCCGCGGCCTCGGTGGACAGGTCCGTACGGCACAGCAGCGAGGCGAGCACGTACTGCGCGTCCATCAGGTGGCCGTACTTCCCGAGCCAGCTGAACGCGGCGTCCAGCGCGCGGGCGTTGGCCCGCCCGGACAGGTCGGGCCGGGCCAGCAGCGCGCTGAGGCCGAACTGCGCCTCCACCAGGTGGCCGTACGTGCCGAGCCAGGTGACCGCGGATCCCACCGCTCGGGAGCTCTCCGCCGGGTTCAGATCGGTCCGCAGCAGCAGTGGGCGGAGGATGAAGCCGGCCTCGGTGGAGCGGCCGTGCGCGGCGAGCCAGGACAGCGCGTGGGCCACCACCCGGCTGCCCGCCGTAGGCGACACATCGGCCCGGGACAGCAGCGGGCCGAGCACGAAACTGGCCACCAGCGTGGACCGGTGCGCGTCGAGCCACGCCAGCGCCTCGCTCACCACCGGGTCCGCATTACCCGGCCGGAGCGCCCGCAACCCGCGGTAGAGCAGGTGCCGCGCGGTGGGCTTCGTGCCGTGCTTCTGTAGCCAGGGCGCGACGATCGTGTCCCACTCGGCGATCGCCACGTCGGACCACGCGGGAGTGTCCAGAATGGAGCCCAGGGTCAGCGCGCCGACCGAGTGTGTGGTGGCCAGCAGCGCGCCGACCTCCCCGGCCCGGCCGCTGAGCCAGCCGGCCGCGTACCCGCCGAGCGCGCCTGTCCGCCCGGCGGGCAGGTCGCGCAGGACCCGGGCGAGGTTCTTGGCGTACCGGTCCAGGTTGCGCGGGTTCAGCAGGCTGCCGGCGAAGACCCGATCGGCCGCCGCGGTCCAGACCACATCGCTTCCGGTACGCAGCAGCGTGCAGTCCAGCAGCTGGTCGGTGACGATGTCGTGGATGGTCGCCAGGCCCTCCGGC
>DASRRF010000380.1:0-11203 GCA_035695905.1 Micromonosporaceae bacterium
TGCACGCGTTCGCGTTCCCGATCTGGACGTTCGGGGTTGCCGCCGGCGCGATCTGGGCCGAGGCGGCGTGGGGCCGGTACTGGGGTTGGGATCCGAAGGAGACGTGGGCGTTCATCTCCTGGGTGATCTACGCGGGCTACCTGCACGCGCGGGCGACGCCGAGCGTACGGCGCCCGGTCGCCGCGTGGATAGCCGTCGCCGGCTGGCTCACCATGATGATGAACCTGTTCGGGGTGAACATCTTCTTCGTCGGTTTCCACTCTTACGGTGGGCTCTGAGCCCTCTTCCTCACCCCGGCTCGGCGGCCAGGTCGGCCAGGCGGACCGGCTGGGCGATCGGCCGGTGCGCGAACGCGGAGACGTCCGCGGCGGTCAGCGAGCGTCCGCAGAGGTCAGCGGTGAGTGCGGCAGTGGCGTAGCCGCAGACCCGGCCCTGGCACCAACCCATCCCGGGGCGGCAGAACGACTTGACGGTACGGGCGTCGGTTGCGCCGAGCTCGGTGACCGCGGAGCGGATCCGGGCCAGCGGTACCTCCTCGCACCGGCAGACCACGGTGTCGTCGCGCAGCCAGGCCGGCCATCCCGCGGGCGGGGCGTGGATTTCGTGCATCACCGCGGCGAACCGGCGCAGTGCGGCCCGCCGGGTGAGTAGCCGGGTCAGCTCCACCTCGGTGAGGACCGGCGGCCGACCCGCCGCAACGGCCACCACGGCACCGACGAGCCGTCCCTCCACGAGCGCGAGCAGGGCGCCACCGACCCCGGTGACCTCGCCCGCGGCGTACACCCCGGGTATCGAGGTCTGCCCGGCCACGTCAACGGTGAGTACGAGGCTGCCGTCCACGTCCAGCCGGGTTGCGCAGCCGAGGGCCAGCGGCAGCTCCAGCTGCGGGGTGAAGCCGTACCCGATGGCCAGCGCGTCACAGGGTTGGCGGCGGACCGAGCCGGGTACGGCCGAGCCGCTCCGGTCCAGCCGAGATATGTCCACACTGGACACTGAAGAGTTGCCGTACGCCGCGACCACCGCGCGCCTGGTCCGGTACGGCACGCGGTGCCGGGCCAGCGCGGCGAGGTACCCGGCCGCCTCGCGCAGCTTGCCCGCGGTGCCGGCGACCGCGCCCGGCGCGCGCGCGTACCGCCGCGGATTCCCCGCCTCGTAGACCCCGACCACGCGTACGCCCGCGGCCAGCAGCCCGGTGGCGACCGGCAGCAGGAACGGTCCGGCGCCGGCGACCACCACCCGGGTGCCGATCGCCACACCGGAGCCCTTGAGCAGCGCCTGCGCCGCGCCGGGCGTGACCACGCCGGGCAGGTCCCAGCCGGGGAAGGGCAGCGAGCGGTCGTACGCCCCGGTGGCGAGCACGATCCGGTCCGCGCGTACCACGGCGTCCGGTGTGTGCAGCGCGAACGGTGGTCCGGGCTCGACGAACCACACCGCCGAGCCGGCCGAATAGTCCACTGTGGACCCAGCCAGCTCGGCGCTCAGCCGGGCGAAGACGTGCCAGGCGCGGTGGCCGGCGTCGTCGCCCTCGCCGCCGCGGTGTCGCCAGTACTGCCCGCCCAACCGGGGCGCGGCGTCGAGCAGCGCCACCCGGCAACCGGCCCGGACCGCGGCGACCGCGGCCGCGAGCCCGGCCGGCCCGGCGCCCACCACAGCGACGTCGTAGCTCACCGGCCCACTCCCGGCTGGGTGACGACCACCATGCCGGCCCGTACCGGCACGAGGCAGGCGCGCTGGTTCGGCGCCCCGTCGATGGTGACCAGGCAGTCGAAGCAGATACCGATGCCGCAGAACAGCCCGCGCGGGGCGCCGCGATCCCGGGTGGTCCGCCACGACCGCACGCCGGCCGCCCACAGCGCGGCGGCCACCGTCTGCCCCGGTTGCGCCGGAACCTCACGGCCATCGAAGCGGAACGCGTAGCTCATGCGAACCGGTCCGGGCGGAACGGGCGGGGGTCCACGGCGGACGGACCGCCAACGATCTGCATGGCTACGAGCGCGCCGGTCGCGGGGGCGAGGCCGATTCCAGCCCCCTCGTGGCCGCAGGCGTGGTAGAGGCCCGGCATTCTCGGGTCCGCGCCGATCACCGGCAAATGGTCCGGCGCGTACGGCCGGAACCCGCGGTACGCACGGACCACCGCGACTTCCGCCAGGAACGGGAAGAGCGCTACCGCCTGCGCGGCGAGCCGGCGCAACACCGGCAACGAGTACCCGGCCGCGAAGCCGACCCGCTCGCGGCTGGCGCCGATCAGGATCGTGCGGGCGCGGGTACTCTCCACCACGGTCGAGATCTGCAGCGCCGCGTCGTCACTGACCACAGTGGACATGTAGTCCGCGGCGTACACCTTATGCCTGATCGGTGCGGGTTCGCGGCGCCCGCCGAGCGGCTCGGTGACGAGGATGAAGCCACGGCGCGGTGCGATCGGCAGCGGTACGCCGGCCAGCGCGGCCACCTCACCGCTCCAGGTACCGGCCGCGTTCACGACAGCCTGGGTCGGTATGGTCCGGCCGCCGGCCAGCCGCACGCCGGTGACCCGCCGCGCGGTGTCGATACCGACCACTTCCGTTCCACAGTGGACATCGGCACCGCTGGCGCGAAGCAGGTGGGCCGCCGCGAGCATCGGCTGCACCTGGAGGTCCTGCGGGTAGAACACCCCACCGGCCAACCCAGGCGCCAGCCGTGGCTCGCGTCCGGTCAACCCGTCCGCGGAGACCTCGACGGCGTCGACGCCCGCGTCACGCTGCTGCTCGGCGAGGGCCAGCAGGGCGTCCACGCCGGCCGCCTCCGCCGCGACGACGAGCCCGCCCTTCTGGTCCAGCTCGACCGCGTCGTTGCCGAACGCGCCGCCCAGCTCCCGCCACAGCCGCAACGACTCCATGGTCAGCCCGAGCTCGGGTCCCGGTGCCTTGTCCGAGACGAGCAGGTTTCCCTCGCCCGCGCTCGTGGTGCCGCCGGCGATCGGCCCGCGGTCCACCACGGTCACCGAGAGCCCGGCCCGGGCCGCGTAGTACGCGCACGCCGCACCGACGATGCCCGCGCCGACGACCACCACGTCGGGTGCGGAGTTCATAGCAGGAAGCCGGCGGGGAACGGGTCCTCGGGGTCGAGCAGGTACTGCGCGGTGCCGGTGATCCAGGCGCGGCCGGTCACCGTGGGCGTCACGGCCGGTTGCCCGCCGACCGACGCCGTACCGATCAGCCGGCCGACGAACCGGGTACCGATGAACGACTCGTTCACGAGGTCCCGGTTCAGCGGCAGCTCGCCACGGGCCCAGAGCTGGGCCATCCGGGCCGACGTACCCGTGCCGCACGGGGACCGGTCGAACCAGCCCGGGTGGATGACCATGGCGTGTCGCGAGTGCCCGGCGTCCGATCCGGGGGCGGCGAGGTAGACATGGTGGCAGCCGGCGATCCCGGCATCCTCCGGGTGCACCGGCGCGCCGGCCTTGTTCACAGCGTCCATGATGGACAGACCGGCGTCGATCAGCCGCTGCTTCTCCGCCCGGTCGAACGGCAGCCCCAACTCGGCCAGCTCCACGATCGCGTAGAAGTTCCCGCCGTACGCCAGGTCGTAGCGCACCTCGCCGAAACCGTCGACCTCGACCCGGCCGTCCAGCGTCACCGCGAACGACGGTACATTGTGGATGGTTACGGCGGTGGCCGCGCCGTCGTCGCGTACGGCGACGTCGGCGACGACGAGCCCGGCCGGGGTGTCCAGCCGTACCTTGGTCACCGGCGTGGTCACCGGCACCATGCCGGTCTCGACGAGCACGGTGGCCACCCCGATCGTGCCGTGCCCGCACATCGGCAGGCAGCCGGAGACCTCGATGAACACCACGCCGAAATCTGCGTCCGGCCGGGTCGGCGGCTGCAGGATCGCGCCGGACATGGCCGAATGGCCGCGCGGCTCGTACATCAGCAGGGTCCGCAGGTAGTCCAGGTGCGTGATGACGTGTGCCCGCCGCTGCGCCATCGTGTCGCCGGGGAGTACGCCGACGCCGCCGGTGATGACCCGGGTCGGCATGCCCTCGGTGTGCGAGTCCACCGCGTGGAACACGTGTTTCGAGCGCATCGTCAGCCCTTGCGGGCCAGCGCGACGGCGTCGGTGACGATGGTTACCTGATCCGGCTGTAGCGGTAGGCGCGGTGGCCGGCAGGCTCCGCCGTACCGCCCGGACAGATCCATCGCCAGCTTGATCGCCTGAACGAACTCGGTCTTCGAATCCCAGCGCAGCAACGGATGCAGCGTCCGGTACGCGGGCAGCGCGGCGGCCAGATCGGCGCTGCGGGCGGCGTCCCACAACGCCACGCACTCCGCCGGTAGGGCGTTCGGGATGCCCGCGATCCAGCCGGTCGCGCCGGCCAGCGCGAGCTCCACCACAACGTCGTCCGACCCGACGATCACGTCCAGCCCCGGCGCCAGCTCGCGGATTTCATACCCCCGCCGGACGTCGCCGGTGAACTCCTTGACGGCCGCGATGAGGCCATCCCCGTGCAGCCGGGCCAGCAGCGCCGGAGTCAGGTCCACCTTCGTGTCGATCGGGTTGTTGTACGCCACAACCGGCAGGCCGGCCGCGGCCACCGCACGGAAATGCTCGACGACGGCCGGCTCGCCGGCCCGGTACGCGTTCGGCGGCAGCAGCATCACCGCGGCGCAGCCCGCCTCGGCGGCCTGGTCGGCCCAGCCGCGTGCCTCACGCGAGCCGTACGCCGAGACTCCCGGAACAACAACGGAGCCGGTGCCGGTGACGGCCTCGACCGCGACGGTGACCACCCGCGCTCTTTCCTGCGCGGTGAGCACCTGGTACTCCCCGAGCGAGCCGTTCGGCACGACACCGGCGCAGCCGGACTCGACGAGCCAGCGCACGTGTGCGGCGTATGCGTCATAGTCGACCGACAGGTCGTCGCGGTAGGGCAGCGCGGTGGCGACCAGGACGCCGTGCCAGGGCATGTTCATGACTGCACCCTAAGCGGGGCAGTCGCCCGCTGACCAGGTGTCGAACGTTACCTGCCAGTCCAGGCAGTAGGTGTCCGTACTCACCCCGCCCGTGGTCCGCACGTCCGGATCCCGCCAGTAGCCCAGCGGGCCGCCGGCCGCCGGCCGGAGCTGGACGTTGTCGGTGGAGATCCGGGGTACCGGGATCGTCCCGCCCCTGGCCGGATCGACGTAGACCTCTACGTACTGCTCCTGCTGGGCGCCGCCGTCCAGCGGCAGGGCGAGCGCGGCGAGCAGGTGCCACGCGTCGGCCCACCACAGCCACGCGTGCCAGACCGGGTTCGGGCCGGTGTCCGACGTCTCCAGGTAGATCCAGATCCGGTCGCCGGCCCGAATCGGGTACTGGTCGTAGAACGTCCACGCGTTGTGCACCGTGTCGAACGTGTAGACACGCTGCCGCCCGCCGCCGGACCAGCCGGTCTCCGTCCAGCCCGCCTCGAGCCAGTCCGTCCGTCCACTGTGGTCCTTCTTGGCCATGAACCGCGCGGCGACGAAGTCGTACGTCCCGGCCCGCACCCCCGGGTCGGTGACCGCGATCCGGCCGAGGACGCCGGTGTACGGATCGACGCTCGTCGCGCCGAGGTGGTGGTAGCCGGCGGCGCCGTAGTCCGGCGACGGCCGCGGCGGGCCGGCGGGTCCCAGCGGGTTGCTGTCCAGCAGGAGGAGTACGGCCAGCGCGATGAGGGCGAGCCGGCGCATGCCGTACCCAACTCCGCGCCCCGGTTGGTGGTGACGGGACGCTTCTGCTCTGCCCACGATGGTGGGGCAGCGCCGACCCTGCCCCGCCCACGTGGGCAGAGCAGAAGGCGCCTGACGGATTGCCCCAACGTCGGAGGCGGCGGCGGAACTGTCGGAGGGGTACGACAGACTGACGTCATGGCGGGGCGATTTCCGTACTCCGATCTCAAGGAGTTCCTGGGTGCGCTGGAGCGGGCCGGCGAGCTGCGCCGGGTGACCGTACCGGTCGACCCGACGCTGGAGCTCAGCGAGATCGTCACCCGGACCGTCCGGGCCGGCGGTCCGGCGCTGCTGTTCGAGACCCCGACCCGGGGTGAGCTGCCGGTCGCGATCAACCTGTTCGGCACGACCCGGCGGACCGCGTTGGCACTCGGTGTCGATGAGCTGGACGAGATCGGGGCGAGGATCGGGGAGCTGATCAAACCCGAGCTGCCGGTCGGGTTCGCCGGGATCATGGATGGGCTGGGCAAGTTGATGACGCTCAAGTCCGTACCCCCGAAAAAGGTCCGGACCGCGCCGTGCCAACAGGTGATTTACCGCGGACCGCAGGTGGATCTGAACCGGCTGCCCGGCTTGCAGGTGTGGCCGGACGACGGCGGGATCTTCCACAATTTCGGGCTGACCCATACGAAGCATCCGGAGACCGGCAAGCGCAATCTCGGGCTGTACCGGCTCCAGCAGCACTCGCCCAACACGGTCGGCATGCACTGGCAGATCCACAAGGACTCCACCGCGCACCACGCGATCGCCGAACGGCTGGGTCAACGGCTGCCGGTGGCGATTGCGATCGGCCCGGACCCGGTGGTCTGCTACGCGGCCGGCGCGCCGCTACCCGGCGACATCGATGAATACCTGTTCGCCGGGTTCCTCCGCGGCGAGCGGGTCGAGCTGGTCGACTGCCTGACCGTCCCGCTGCAGGTGCCGGCACAGGCTCAGATCATCCTGGAGGGGTACGTGGAGCCCGGCGAGCGCGCGGCGGAGGGGCCGTTCGGCGACCATACCGGGTTCTACACACCGGTCGAGCCGTTCCCGGTCCTGCACATCGAGTGCATGACCATGCAGCGGGAGGCCGTCTACCACTCGATCGTGACATCCAAGCCGCCGCAGGAGGACTACGGACTCGGCAAGGCCACCGAGCGGATCTTCCTGCCGCTGATCAAGCTGTTGATCCCGGATATCGTGGATATGGACCTGCCCGAGCCCGGCGTGTTCCACAACTGCCTGATCGTGTCGATCCGCAAGCGGTACCCGAAACACGCGCAGAAGGTGATGAACGCGGTCTGGGGCGCCCACCTGCTGGCCCTGACCAAACTGATCGTCGTGGTCGACGAGGACTGCGACGTGCACGACTACCGCGAGGTGGCGTTCCGCGCGTTCGGCAATGTGGACTACGCGCACGACCTACTGCTGACGTCCGGCCCGGTTGATCACCTGGACCACGCGTCGTACCAGCAGTTCTGGGGTGGCAAGGTCGGCATCGACGCGACCCGCAAGCTGCCCACCGAGGGGTACGACCGGGGCTGGCCGGCCGAGGCGGTGATGTCGCCCGAGGTGGTGGCCCTGGTCGACAAGCGCTGGCAGGAGTACGGGTGGTGAGGACCGTCGCGGTCCGGCCGTTCCTGAAACTGGTGGCGATCGAGCACTCGGTCTTCGCCCTGCCGTTCGCGTACCTCTCCGCGATCGTCGCCGGCGCCGGTTGGCGGGATCTCGGATTGATCACGGTGGCCATGGTCGGGGCGCGGACGTTCGCGATGGCGGCCAACCGGATCATCGATCGGCATGTTGACGCGCGCAATCCCCGTACCGCCGGACGAGAGCTGGTGACCGGGGCGGTGAGCGTGCGCACGGCCTGGACCGGTGCGGCTTTGGCGCTCGTGGTCTTCCTCGTCGCGGCCGCCGCGCTCAACCCGCTCTGCCTCGCGCTGGCCCCGATCGCCGTGGCCCCGCTCGTGGTCTACCCGTACGCGAAGAGGTTCACCGACTGGCCACACGGGATTCTCGCGCTGGCCCAGAGCGCCGGGCCGGTCGGCGCCTGGCTCGCGGTGACCGGCACGTTTGCCGGCTCCGGGCCGGCCTGGGTGCTCGGCGCGGCGGTCGGGCTGTGGATCGGCGGGTTCGACCTGATCTATGCGTGCCAGGACGCTTCGGTGGACCGGGAGATCGGGGTGCGCTCGGTGCCGGCGCGCTTCGGGGTGCCGTTTGCGCTGCGGCTGTCGTCCGGCGTACATGTGGTGACGTTCGCGCTCTTCGTGGCCTTCGGCGCGGTGGCCGGACTCGGCTGGCTGTGGTGGATCGGGTTGGTGCTGGCCGCCGGGGCGTTCTGGTACGAGCACGCGATCGTGGCGCCGACCGACCTGTCCCGGGTGAACCGGGCATTCTTCACCGCGAACGGGTTCGTCGGGATCGCGCTGTTCGTCTTTGCCGTGCTAGATCTCGTGGTGAACGCATAGCCTTGCACGGTGGGCCGGGTACGGATCGGCGTTGACATAGATCGTCCGGTGGCGGAGGTGTTCGCCTTCGTGGCCGACCTCACCCACGATCCGCAGTGGTTCCGCGGGGTGCACGAGGTCCGCGTGGTCTCCGCGACCGCCAGCGGCGTCGGTACCGAGTACGAGCAGATCACCCGGTTGTTCGGCTGGTTGTTCACGGCGCGGGTACTGATGACCGAGTTCGACCCGCCGCGCCGGGCAGCGTTGCGCTCGCTGCGCTCGGCGACGCCGTTCCTGGCCACGTACCTGTTCGACCCGATCGATGGCGGGCGGGGCACCCGGTACACATTGGACGCCGAGGTCTCCGGGGCGGGGTTCTACCGGCTCTTCGGCCCGCTCTTCCTGCCACTGTTGCGGTGCGCGGCGCGCAGCCGGCTGCTCGGCCTCAAGCGCCTGCTCGAGTCCCGCCCTTCTCGCGATCTTGGAAGCCTCTAGCCCCGATAAGGGCAAGGTCAGACCGCGTACTCGCCGGAGGCGTCGGTGTACGGGTGGGCGTAGAGATCCTGGTGGAAGCGCACGAACCGGTGCACCAGCGTCAGCGGGCGCGAGTCGCCGAGCCGCAGGCTCAGCTCGGCGAGGCCGGTCGACAAGCGCAGCGCGTGTACGGCGTAGAGCGTCGCGAAGTACTCCAGCGCCTTGCCGAGCGAGTCGAGCGCGGCAGGTACCGAGTGCGCGTGCCGTGCGCCGTACAGCGCGACGTTGAACTCCCCGTGCTGCGCGTCCTTGCGTAACCGGGTCAGCACGGTCTCCGGCAGGGCGTTGCTGAGCAGCAGTGCCCGTACGTCCGGGAAGCTGGCCGGATCCCGCGCGTACGCGGCCCGCAACCGGCCCAGCAGCTCCAGCCGTACCGCCACCGGGCAGGTGAGCAGGCCGGGGCCGACGTCGTTGAGCAGCCGTACCAGCAACGCCGCGTCGCACAGCGCATCGGGCAGCGTCCCGTCTTCGATGCACCCGGCGAACCCCGGGTCCGGGTGCAGCAGCTCGCCCAGCGCGCCTACGTAGAAACACAGCGTCGGTGCCACCAGGATCGCGTGCGCACCGACCGTGGCCAGCTCGAACAGCGGCAGGTGCGGGCCGATGAGGGTGCGGTTGACCGCGAGGTACCGGTTGACCAACCCGTCGCGCAGCACCGGCCCGATGGCGAGCTGGCCAACCCGGTCGGCCACCGCGGCCGCCGCGACGATGTTGGCGACCAGCGCCGGCCATAGTCCGTACTCGACGTTATTGATGGCAGGGCGACCGGCGACGGCGCTGAACGTACCCGCCATCCGCCGGTGCGCCGGCCCGGCCAGGCTGTGCGCGAAGCCGGACAGCCGGTGCGCGGGGCGTTCGACCGGGCCGAGCAGCTGGGCGGCGCTGACCGACGCGCCCTCCAGCGCTGAGACCATCGCGATGTTGAAGAACCGCAGCACCGGCAGCTGCTGTGCGGGCTGCCCGGGCGGCGGGTGTACGGCGCCGATGCCGAGGTTGTCGGAGATGATTTCGTAGAGCTGGTACACGTTCATGGTCACCGCCAGCCGGGTCAGCTCCGGCCAGTCGGCGTCCGACACCAGCCCGTCGAGCAGCGTCGCGGTCAGCCGGCACAGCTGGCGGGCGCCGATCGCCTGAACGAAGTCGGCGTGTACCGGGCAGTCCGGGGCAAGCCCCCACAGCCAGTACTCGCGCAGCCCGCCGCTCGGCATGTCGGCGGACAGGCTCGCCCGCAGCCCGTCGAGGGTGGCCGCGAGTACATGCTCCGCCCAGTGGCCGCGGGGTCGGTCGGGGTGCCGCGGCCGGGGCACCACCCGCCTGCGCAGAGCGCTGGCTCCGGGGCTGTTGGGCGCGCGCGAGGCCCCCGGGGCCGGGGGCGTGGCTGGCGCGACAAACGCCGGGGAGGTTTCATCCTCCGTGGGCGACACGTCCGGATCTTATCTGCCGGCACCCCTGTCCCGCGGCGTCCGATCATCCTCGATCGTTCGTGGATCAGGCACAGTGGTGGCTGTGAGCGAGCGGACGCCGTGGGTGGTTGGGGTCTCCGGCGCATCGGGTACGCCGTATGCCGCGGCCGTACTGCGGGGGTTGCTCGATGCCGGGGCGGCCGTCGACCTGATCGTCTCCCGGGCGGCCCGGTTGACCCTGCTGGACGAGACCGGCGCCGCGTTCCGCGATGCGCACTGGCGGGCCGACCTGGCCGGCTGGCTCGGCCGCGAACTGCGCCCGGAGGACAACGTACGGCACTGGCCGGCCGGCGATCTCAGCGCCGGCCCGAGCAGCGGCTCGTACCCGGCCAAGGGGATGGTGGTGGTGCCGGCGAGCACCGCAGCGTGCGCCGGCATCGCGATCGGGCTGTCGAAGGATCTCCTACAGCGGGCGGCCGAGGTGAACCTGAAGGAGCGCCGCCCGGTCGTGGTCGTACCCCGGGAAACCCCGGTCACCCGCAGCCATCTCGAGCACCTGCTTGCGCTGCACGACGCCGGTGTGGTCGTACTCCCGGCCAGTCCCGGCTTCTATGCCGCCGGCGGCCGGGCCACCGCCCAGCAGCTCATCGACTTCGTAGCCGGCAAGGTGCTGGACGCGCTCGGCGTACCACACGATCTGTTCCGCCGATGGAGCGGTGCACTCAGCGTTGGTTCGGACGGCTCACGTGATCCGGCCGGCTGAGCTGGTCGGAACGGCCAACGGCCGGTCCGTTGTTCCGGGGCGGCAGTGGCCGGTCTTCGGCCACCTCGTCGAGCTCGCCCTCGCCCTCCAGCAGCGCCCGAACTTCCGACTCGCGAAAGCGCCGGTGCCCCCCGGGTGTACGGATACTGCCGATCCGACCGGCGGCGGCCCATCGCGTGACGGTCTTCGGGTCGACGCGGAACAGCGCGGCCACCTCGCCCGGCGTCAGCAGACGGTCTCCAGTGTCCACGACCCCCTCCTTGCGTCGACGAAGGCTCTGGGTCTTGTGCGTCCATTACAGCACCCTCAGCGTGTCGTGTCCGAGTAACGGCAAATCGCACTCCT
>DASRRF010000381.1:0-9085 GCA_035695905.1 Micromonosporaceae bacterium
CCTCTGCCGCCTCGCGCTCGGCCGCGGTACGCAGGTTGCCGGCTTCGCGCTCGGCGGTCGCCTTCATCGCGGCGGCCTCGGCGCGGGCCTTGTCGGTGATCTCCCGGGCCTCCAGCCGCGCCGCGGACAGGATGCCCTCCGCCTCGCGCTTGGCTTCGCCACGGTGGTCATTGGCCTGTTCCTCGGCCAGCCGCAGGATCTGCTCGACCCGGGTGCCCAGGCCGGACAGCGTCGGCCGCTGGCTCTCTTCGAGCTGCTTGGATTGATCGGTGAGCTTCTGCTCGACCGAGGTGAGCCGCTGTTCGGCGGTGCGCAGGCGACGCTGCGCCTCATTCATGCGCTGCTCGGCGTCACCACGGGCCTGCTCGGACTGGGTGAGCGCGGCGCTGAGCCGGCCTACGAAGTCATCAACCTGGCCGCGGTCATAGCCGCGCAGGACGACAGTGAAGTCGTGCTGTGAGTTGGCGTTCTCGAAGAACGCAAGGGAGGACTGCTGCTGTTGCTGGGGCATCCGCACATACTGGCAGACCAACCCGGGCACTTCGCAAGAGCGTACGGGCCATGTCGCCCAGAGTTGACATGGTCAAAATGACCCTCTGGTTTACTCGCCGCGGAACCGGTTGATTTCAACCCCGTACCGGGCGCGTTTCTCCGGGTCCCGAACGCCGAGCCCGTCGGCCGGGGCGAGACACCGTACGCCCACCTTGCCCTGGTGGGCGTTGCGGTGGACGTCGTACGCGGCCTGCCCGGTCTGGGCCAGCGGGTAGGTCTTGGACAGCGTGGGATGGATCCGGCCGAGCATGACCAGCCGGTTCGCCTCCCAGGCCTCCCGGTAGTTGGCAAAGTGACTGCCGACGATGCGTTTCAGGTTCATCCAGAGATACCGGTTGTCGTACTGGTGCAGGAAACCCGAGGTCGAGGCGCAGGTGACGATCGTGCCGCCGCGCCGGGCCAGGTAGACCGACGCGCCGAAGGTGTCCCGGCCGGGGTGCTCCAGGACGATGTGCGGGTCCTCGCCTACGAGCACTTTGGCTCCGCTCGCGTGGGACGCGGCGGAGCCAAAGTAGTCGCCCGTGAGGGAGCGGACCAGCTCGCCGAACCGGCGCCACTCGCTTGGATCTTGGTTCTCCGGGTCCCGCCAGAACGTGAAGCCGGTCCGGTCGATCACCAGCTCGGCGCCCATCCGCCGGCACAGCTCGGCCTTCTCCGGCGAGGAGACCACGCAGACCGGTATCGCCCCGCCGTGCAGCGCGAGCTGGGTGGCGTAGCTGCCGAGCCCGCCGGAGGCACCCCAGATCAACACGATGTCGCCCTGCTTCATCGCGGCGCCGTGGTGGGAGACCAGTTGGCGGTACGCGGTGGAGTTGACCAGTCCGGGGCAGGCCGCCTCCTCCCAGGTCAGGTGGCCCGGCTTGGGCATCAGCTGGTTCGCCTTCACCAGGGCGAGCTCGGCCAGGCCGCCGAAGTTCGTCTCGAACCCCCAGATCCGCTGCTGCGGGTCGAGCATGGTGTCGTCGTGCCCGGCGGCGTCCTCCAGCTCGACGCTGAGGCAGTGCGCGACGACCTCGTCACCCGGGCGCCACCTGGACACCCCGGGGCCGACCCGCAACACGACCCCGGCCGCGTCCGAGCCGACCACGTGGTACGGCAGGTCGTGCCGTTTGGTGAGCGCCGACAGCTTGCCGTACCGCTGCAGGAAGGTGAAGGTCGGCACCGGTTCGAAGATGGACGTCCAGACGGTGTTGTAGTTGATCGCGCTGGCCAGCACCGCGATGAGCGCTTCGCCCGGGCCGACCTGCGGGGTGGGCACCTCCTGCAGGCGCAGCGACTTGCGCGGGTCCTTGTCGGCGTGCGCCATCCCGTCGAACATCGTGGTCTCGTCGGCCCGCACCACCACCGCGCGGTACGAGCCGGGGACCGGCAGGTCGGCCACCGCGGCCAGCGTCGCGCCCGGATCGGTACTGCCCTCGGCCGCCATGATCGCTTGGAGAATCTCCTGCACGGCTCCCCCCTCGGGTGTAAGTCGCAGGTTACTGCCCGGTAGTCAGGCCGGGTAACCGGTCTGTGAAAAACTGCACCGATGCGGGCTGTCGTGCTCACCGGGGCGTCGCGCGGGCTCGGCGCCGCGTTCTTCGAAACGCTGTTCAAGCGCGGCGACAAGATCATGGGGCTGGCCCGGTCGTTCCCGGCCGACCAGCGCACGCTCGCCGAGGAACACCCGGACCGGGTCCAGCTCAAGCACATCGATCTGGCCGCCGGGCCGTTTCCGGCGGCGGCTGAGATCGAGGCTTTCGGGTACGGGGCGGAGCAGGCCATTCTGATCAACAACGCGGCGACCGTCGAGCCGATCGGGGCCGTGGGAACGCTGGCGGCCGCCTCGATCGAGACCGCCATCGCGGTCAACCTGGCCGCGCCGATGATACTGACGAACATCTTCCTGGCCGCGGTCAAGCCGCTCGATGCCCGGGTACGGGTGCTGTTCGTGACGAGCAGCGCGGCGCAGAACCCGAAGCCGGGTACGTCGCTGTACAGCGCCACGAAGGCGGGCGGCGAGGCGTTCTTCGTGGCGCTGCGCGCGGAGCTGGCCGGTGACCCGCGGTTCGGGGTACACGTGGTCGACCCGGGCGGGATGGACACCGACATGCACGCCACGCTGCGCAGCGACGCGGTGTCCTTCCCGGACCAGGAGCGGCTGCGCCGGGTCGCCGCCGAGGGCCGGCTGGGCAGCCCGGTGGCGGTGGCGCACCGGATCCTCCGCTCAGTGGGGTTGGACTAGTTCGACGAGGACCCCGCCGGCGTCCTTAGGGTGCACGAAGTTGATCAGGGAACCGGCCGTACCGCGGCGCGGGGTGTCGTACAGCAGCCGGACGCCGCGCTCGCGCAGGGCGGCGCAGGCGGCGTCGATGTCGTCCACGGTGTACGCCACCTGCTGTACGCCCGGCCCGTGCCGGTCCAGGAACCTCCCGATCGCCGAGTCCGCGGTGAGCGGGGCGAGCAGCTGCACGTACCCGCTCTCGCCGACCGCGAGCATCGCCTCGCGTACCCCTTGCTCCTCGTTCGTCTCGGTGTGCACACAGCGCATGCCGAAAGTGCGTTCGTAGAACGCGATCGCCTCGTCGAGATCCGCGACCGCGATGCCGACGTGGTCGATGCCCCGCAGCCCGATGCCGTTCAGGTTCCCGGTCGCCATGGCGATAGTCTGACTCCATGACGTCGGTGATCGTGAGTGGCGCGCGGACCCCGATGGGCCGGCTGCTCGGAGCGCTCAGGGACCTCTCCGCGGTACGGCTGGGCAGCATTGTGATCAAGGCGGCGCTGGAACGCTCCGGCGTCACCCCGGACCAGGTGCAGTACGTGATCATGGGCCAGGTGCTGCAAGCCGGGGCCGGCCAGATCCCGGCCCGGCAAGCCGCGGTCGGCGCCGGCATCCCGATGAGCACACCGGCGCTGTCGATCAACAAGGTGTGCCTGTCCGGGCTGGACGCGATCGCGCTGGCCGACCAGCTGATCCGGGCCGGCGAGTTCGACATCGTGGTGGCCGGCGGTACGGAGTCGATGACCAACGCGCCGCACCTGCTGATGAACCAGCGCCAGGGATACAAGTACGGCGATGTCGTACTCAAGGACCACATGGCCCTGGACGGGCTGACCGACGCGTACGACCAGGTCTCGATGGGTGAGTCCACCGAGCGGCACAACGCGAGGCTGAACATCGGGCGGGCCGAGCAGGACGCGTTCGGTGCGGCCAGCCACCAGCGCGCGGCGGCGGCCCAGAAGGCCGGCCGGTTCGCCGAGGAGATCGTGCCGGTCGAGCTGCCGCAACGCCGCGGTGACCCGCTGCTGGTCACCGATGACGAGCAGATCCGGCCGGAGACCACGGTCGAGACGCTGGCCAAGCTGCGGCCCGCGTTCTCCGCCGGCGGTACGATCACCGCCGGCACGTCGTCGCCGATTTCCGACGGCGCGTGCGCGGTCGTGGTGATGCGCAAGGAGACCGCACAGCGGCTCGGCCTGCCCTGGCTGGCCGAGATCGGTGCGCACGGCAACGTGGCCGGGCCGGACAACTCGCTGCAGTCCCAGCCGGCCAACGCGATCCGGCAGGCGCTCGGTAAGGCCGGACTGTCCACAAGCGACCTTGACCTCGTTGAAATCAACGAGGCGTTCGCCGCCGTCGGCATACAGTCCACAAAGGACCTCGGGGTGGGCCCGGAGATCGTGAACGTCAACGGTGGCGCGATCGCGCTGGGCCACCCGATCGGCATGTCCGGCGCGCGGCTGGCCCTCACCCTGGCCCTGGAGCTGCGCCGGCGCGGCGGCGGGCTGGGTGCGGCCGCGCTGTGCGGCGGTGGTGGACAGGGCGACGCGCTGCTGCTGCGGGTACCGAGTGCGTGAACGGCTGGCCCGCGTCGTACGAAACAGGCCTGCGATATCCATCTCGGGAGCAGATATCGCCGGCCGGCGTCAATCGGCCTATCCGAGGTTGACTCGGCAGGGTGATCTCGTCTCCCGAGATGGATATCACCCCCCTGTGTGGTTGTGGCGCGCGAGGGGGCGGGCATGACGGCGTCATTGCGGCGCAGTTCGGACGTACCCCTGCTGGTTGATCGTGCCCGCGAGGGTGACCCCCGCGCGGTGGCCAGGTTGATCTCGCTGGTCGAGTCGGGCGACGACGCGTTGCCGGTGATCGCCGCGGCGCTGGCCCGGTACACCGGGCGCGCGGAGGTGATCGGCCTGACCGGCTCGCCGGGCGTCGGCAAGTCCACCATCACGAACGAGCTGGTCCGGGCGTACCGGGCGGCGGGCAAGCGGGTCGGCGTGCTCGCGGTGGACCCGTCCAGCCCGTTCACCGGCGGCGCGATCCTCGGCGACCGGGTACGGATGCAGGACCACGCCACCGACCCGGGGGTCTACATCCGGTCCATGTCCAGCCGCGGGCACCTCGGCGGCCTTGCCGCGGCCACCCCGCAGGCGGTCCGGGTGCTGGAGGGTGCCGGCTGCGACGTCGTACTCGTCGAGACGGTCGGGGTGGGCCAGGCCGAGGTCGAGGTGGCCAGCCTCGCGGACACCACCGTGGTGCTGCTCGCACCGGGGATGGGCGATGCCATCCAGGCCGTCAAGGCGGGCATCCTGGAAATCGCGGACGTCTTCGTGGTGAACAAGGCAGATCGCGACGGGGCAGACGCCACGTATCACGATATTCAAGGCATGATCGCGCTCGGCGAGCGTGGGCCGGCGCAGTGGCGACCGCAGGTGGTTCGCGCGGTGGCCATTCGCGCCGAGGGGATCGACGAGATTGTCGGCGCGATCGGCAAGCACCGTGAGTGGCTGGTCAAGCACGGCGAGCTGATCCGACGCCGGGAGGCGCGGGCCGCCGCCGAGGTCGAGGCGATCGCGCTTGGCACCCTCCGTAGTCGCCTCGGATCAGTGCGTGAAGGTACCGCCTTAGCCGTGCTCGCGGCGAAAGTTGCTGCCGGAGAGATGGATCCGTACTCGGCCGCCCGCGACCTTCTCGGGAGCCTCGGCCAGTAGTTAGGGTGTCCCGGTCACACAATCCAGTTGGGGAGGACCACGGTGACGGCGTGGACCGTCATGCTGCGCGGCATCCGGTACCGGACCGGCCGCTCGCTCGTCGTGCTGCTGCTCGCCCTCGTGGCGACGACCGCGGCGGTGATCGTGCCGGCCTACAGCCAGGCGGCCCAGCAGTCCGTACTCACCGACGGGCTGCGCGCCGCACCGGTGACCGGTACCAGCCTGGGCGTCGGCGCCGAAGGCACCTCCGCCGCCGCTCCGGCGGCGCATGCCGCCACCGGTGACGCCCGCGGTGCGGTCTCCGCCGCGCTCGGCCGGCACCCGGTGCTCTCCCGGCTGCTGGACAGGGGTGTCGGCGGCGTGGAGACCGAGGCGGCGCTGGCCGTACGGGGCCCGCTGGTCACCCGGTTCGCGTACCGCGACAACGCCTGCGCGCACCTGAAGATCGCCGACGGCCAGTGCCCGGTGGAGCCCGGCCAGGTGCTGGTCAGCGCGCGTACCGCGCAGGCGCAGGGCATCACGCTCGGCAGCCGGGTCTCGCTCTACCTCGGCGGGTCCACCCGCGGGCACGCACCGCGGCCGTTCGAGGTGGTCGGCATCTACGCCCCGCGGGACGGCGCTGAGCCGTACTGGGGTGGTACCGCGTACTTCGCCGGTGCCGGGTCGGTGAACCCGGAGGGCGCGGAGCGGATCGACGCCATCTTCACCGGAGCCGAGGACGACGTACGGCTGGACGGCGACGCGTCGGTGGCGATGCGGATCGACTATCCACTGCGGACGGCCGAGGTACGGCTGGCCGACGTGAGCCCGCTCAAGGCGGAGCTGGGCTCGTTCGGCCTCGCGTTGCGCGCCACCGACCTGGACCTGCAGACCGCGTTGCCGGACACGCTCAAGGAGATCGATGCCGACCAGCGCGCGATCGGGCGTACCGTGCCGGTCATCGCCGTACCCCTGGTTCTGTTGTGTTGGTTTGTGCTGTTCCTGCTCGTCGCGTCGTTGACCGAGGAGCGCGGCCCGGAGATCGCGCTGGCGAAGCTGCGCGGGTTCCCGTCCGGTCGGGCCGCCCGGTTCGGGCTCGGCGAGGTGCTGCTGTTGATCGCGTTTGCCGCGCCGCTCGGGGTGGTCGCGGGGTTGGCGGTGGTCGAGGCCGCCGCCCGGTTGACCCTCGCCTCCGGCACCCATGTCCAGGTCCGCTGGCCGGTGTTCGCCACCGCGGCGGTCGGCCTGGCCGCGGCGGTGTTCGCGGCGACCCTGGCGGCCCGGCGTACGCTGCGCCGCCCGGTGCTCGGGCTGCTGCGCCGGGTACCGGAGCGGACCCGCTGGCAGGCCGGCGTCGCCGAGGGCGTGGCCGTTGCGCTGGCCGGCGCGTCCCTGTTCGCG
This sequence comes from Micromonosporaceae bacterium, assembly GCA_035695905.1. Classification (GTDB taxonomy): domain Bacteria; phylum Actinomycetota; class Actinomycetes; order Mycobacteriales; family Micromonosporaceae; genus EFPC-2. The sequence continues at coordinate 6,910 of DASRRF010000381.1, forward strand.
GCGATCGGCGACCGCGCCGCGCCGCTGGCGTTGCTGGCCCCGGCACTGCTCGCGGTCGTCGCCGGGGTGGCCGCCGCCCGGCTGCTGGGCATGTGGTCGCGGCTGCGGCTGGTGGTGGCCCGCCGGCGCGGGCGGGTGCCGGCACTGCTGTCCGCGGCCCAGCTCGCCCGGCGCCCGGCCACCCAGCGGGTGGTCGTGGTGGTGACCGTCGCGGTGGCGCTGCTCTCCTTCGCCGCCACCGCGTGGGATGTTGCGGCCAAGGCCCGGCGGGATGCCGCGGACGACACGGTCGGTGCCAGCCGGGTCTTCACGGTCACCGCGGCGCATCCGCAGGCACTCGCCGACGCGGTCAGCAAGGCGGACCCGCGCGGACACTCGATGGCGGTGGTCCGGGCCGGCGTGCCGTACGCCGACGGCCGGGTCGAGCTGGTCGGGGTACAGGCACAGCTGCTGCCGGCCATCGCGGTCTGGCGTGGTGAGGACCGGGCGGCGGTCCAGCGGATCGCGACCGCGCTGCGGCCGCGGGTCACCGAGTCGATCAAGGTGAAGGACCGGATCGAGGTGGACGCCGTGGCCAGCGGGCTCGGTACCGCGCCGATCCGGTTGGCCGCGGTGGTCTCCGCGCCCGGCGAGCCGCCGCGCACCATCGCGCTCGGCGTACTCGGCGCCGGGGCTAAGGCGTACCGCGGTAACGCGCCCGAGTGCCGGGCCGGCTGCCGGCTGCTCGGGTTGGCGTTCGCACCCGGATCCAGCGCGGGTACGCCGTACGCCGGTTCTGTTGCGGTACGCGCGATCCGCTCGACCGACGGCCCGGTCGCCGGGCACTTCGACACCGCGAACGCGTGGCGGGTGGCCCCGGATCCCAAGGCGAAGGCCACCGTGAACGTGCGCCCCGGCGTGACGTTGGGCATCACGGTGAACTCCGCGGACGACGGCGATGTGATCGTCGAGTACGCCGACTCGCCGCCCGCGCTGCCGACCGTACTGGCCGGCGCCGCGCCCGCGGACGACCCGCGGGCCGCGGACTTCGACTTCCCCGGCTTCGTCGAGCAGCCGCAGCCGTTCGTGGTCACCGAGCGGACCCCGCGGTTGCCCCGGGCCGGCGCGCACGGCCTGCTCTTCGATCTGGACTACGCGGTACGGCTGGCCGAGCGGACCGCCGGGCTGGCCGACAGTACCCAGCTGCGGTACGAGGTCTGGGCCGGGCCGGAGGCGCCGGTGGATCTGGCCGCCCGGCTCAGCGGTGCCGGCCTGCAGGTCCTGCGTACCGAGTCGATCGAGGGCCAGATGGATCGGCTCAGCCGCCGGGCACCCGCACTCGGCCTGCAGCTGTACCTGCTGGCCGGCGCGGCCGCCGTGGCGCTCGCGGTCGGCGTGGTGCTGCTCACCGCGTACATCGGGGTCGACGCGCGGCTGTACGAGCTCGCCGCGCTGCGGGTGGTCGGGGTACGCCGCCGGCTGCTGCGCCGCGGGGTGCTCCGCGAGTACGCCGCCCTGCTGGCCATGCCGCTGGTGGTTGGCTTCGCGGTCGGCGCGGCCGGCGCGGTACTGATGCTGCCGGGCATCCCGCTGGTGACCGCCGGTACCCCGGCCGGCAGCCTGAGCTGGAAACCCGGTCTGGGCGCGCTGCCGGTGGCGGCCGCGGCAACCGGTCTGGGCCTGCTGTTGACGGTCGGGGTGGTGCTGCGAATGCTGCGCAAGGCGACGCCCGACCGGCTGAGGGGAGGTCAATAGTGGCGGTGACCGTCGCCCAACCCCGCGCGGCACGCGGGCTGACCGCCAGCGGCCTCGGCGTGACCTGCCGCGACCTGGTCTTCATCTACCGGCTCGAGGGGTACGACGTGGTCGCCCTCGCCGGCGTCGACCTGGACATCGCGCCGGGCGAGGCGGTGGCCCTACTCGGGCCCTCGGGCTCCGGCAAGTCCACGCTGCTCTCGTTGCTCGCCGGGCTGCTGCGGCCGGCCGCCGGCCGGGTCGCGGTCGGCTCGCACGACCTGGTCAAGGCGTCCGACGCGGAGCTGCAACGGATGCGGGCCAGCGACGTCGGCGTGGTCCTGCAAGGCTCGACCCGCAACCTGCTGCCGTACCTGACCGCCGAGCAGAACGTGCGCTTCGCCCAGCGTGGTGCGCCCCCCGACCGGCGCCGCGAGCTGCCCGGCCCGCGCGAGGTGTTGTC
>DASRRF010000382.1:0-6766 GCA_035695905.1 Micromonosporaceae bacterium
GCCTGCGCACCGGGATCGGTGCGCAGGCGGCCGGCTTCGCCGGTCAGACCGTACGCTGGTAGCCGCGGAAGGTGAGGGTGGATAGCCCCACCATCACCGCGGCGAGCACCAACAGCGCGCCGCCGTGGATCAGCGTGGTCCCCCAGTCCGCGTGTACGGCCAGTGCGCCCCGGGCGGTGTGCAACGCCCAGTTGACCGGGTTGGCCGAGGCGATGCCCTGCATCCAGCCCGGCATCAGGTTCTTGGCCATGAACGCGGTGGACAGGAACGTCAGCGGCAGCAACAGGAAGATGCTCAGGCCGATGATGCTCTCCCGCTGGCGCAGCGTCATACCCAACACATTGGACAGTGCACTGAAGACGGTGCCGAGCAGTACCGACGCGACCACCAGGGCCACCGGGCCGGCCGGTCCGCCCGGGTAGTGTGCGCCGGCCGCCCAGCCCAGCAACACGATGATGGTCGACTGGAACGCGGTACTGAGCGCCTGCACGATGACATTGGCGTTCATGATGGCGCCGCGGTTGATCGGCGCGGTGAGGAACCGGTTCAGCGTGCCGCGCTCGATCTCCTCGATCGTGCCCATGCCGGCCCACATGCTGGCCGAGACGGCGTTCATCACGACCACCCCGGGAACCAGGTAGTCCAGGTAGGACCCGGTACCGAAGCCGGGCAGCTCGACGACGCGGCGGAACAGGTTGCCGAACAGGAACAGCCACACCACCGGCTGGATCAGCGTGATGACCAGGATGCCGGGCTGCCGCAGCAACGCCTTGATCTGACGGTGGGTCAGCCACCAGGTCTGCGCGATCATGGGGTACCTCCGGAGTTGGCGTCGGTGTAGCGGTGGCCGACGTGCCGCAGGTACACATCGTCGAGCGAGGGGCGGGCAACGGTCACCGCGGCGACCGGAATCCCGGCCTGGTCCAGCGCGGCGAGCACGCCGGGTACGGCCGCGGCGCCGTCGTCGACCCTGGTGCTGAGCTGGCGCCCGTCCACGGCGACCTCGCGTACCCCGGGCACCCGGCCGATGGCCTCGCGGACCGCCGCCTCATCCGGACCGTTACGCAGTTCGACGTGGACCGCGTCGCCGCGCAGCTCGCCCTTGAGCCCGTCCGGCGTGCCCTCCACGACGATCCGGCCTTTGTCCACAATGGCCAGTCGGTCGGCGAGCCGGTCGGCCTCCTCCAGGTAATGGGTGGTGAGCAGGATGGTCAGTCCCTCACCGGCGGACAGCCGGCCGATCTCCTGCCACAGCGCGCTTCGGGCCTCCGGATCGAGCCCGGCCGTCGGCTCGTCGAGGAACAGCACCTGCGGCCGGTGCACCAGGCCGATCGCGACGTCCAGCCGGCGCTGCATGCCACCGGAGTACGTGCGCACCGGCCGGTTCGCCGCGTCGGCGAGGTCGAAGCGGTCGATCAGCTCGGTGACCCGGCGGCGGAGCGTACCGCCGCCCATGCCGTACAACCGGCCCTGCAGAACGATGTTCTCCCGGCCGGTGGCCATCGGGTCGGCGCCGGAGCGCTGGGCCACCACGCCGATCGCGCGGCGTACCCGCTCCGGGTTGCGCAGCACGTCGTGTCCGGCGACCGACGCGGTGCCGGAGTCCGGCCGGGCGAGCGTGGTGAGGATCTTGATGGTGGTGGACTTGCCCGCGCCGTTGGGGCCGAGCAACCCGAAGACCTCGCCGGGTTTGATGGTGACGGACAGGCCATCGAGGGCGCGTACGCCTGCCGGATAGGTTTTGACCAGGTCTTGCGCCTGGACATGCATGATGGGACTCCTCCCGGGGTGTGATAGGCCCGAGACCGAGAACCCGGCTATTGTTGCGATTGCCACCTTGTGCGCCAGGTTCTGGATTCGCGGGATCGGTGTGCTGGGTTCCGGCCCCGGTTGCGGTGTTCCAGCACCGCACCGGGGTCTTCTGTGTGGTCAGGCAGTTGGCGGCCCTCCCTCGGCGAGCATCTCCGCCCAGGACTCCGCCCACTCTTCGGGCATGCCACCGCCCGCGTGGTAGTCGCGCCACTCGGCGAGGCCGGGCAGCGTGCCGTCGGTGAGCTCGGCCAGCAGCGTGCGTACCCAATCCGCCTCGGCCTTGCGCATCGCCAGCCCGTACTCCGACTCGATCAGGAAGATTCGATGCACCTGCTTGCCGGCCTCGGCGAGCATGGCCTGCTCGGCGGCGATGTCGTCGTCGAGCAGGCGCAGCCGCTGGCCGAGCAGGGCGATCACCTCGTCGGGGGAGAGCACGCCCAGCACGGACAGCGCGGCCAGGAAGCTGGACTGCTCCGGCTCGGGCACGCCGACCAGCTCGCGTAGCCAGTCCTCGAGCTCGGCCCGGCCGGCCGCGGTGATCGTGTAGCTGGTCCGTTCGGGTCGGCGGCCGTCGCGGTCACTGCCGGTGGCCTGGATGAAGCCGTGCTTCTCCAGGTTCTGCACGACCGTGTAGAGCGAGCCCCATTTGATCTTCATGTCGCGCTCCTTGCCGGTGCGGCGGAGCACGGTGGCCATCTCGTACGGGTGCATCGGCGGGCCGGGTATGAGCACGGCGAGGATGGCCAGCGCGAGCAGGTTGCCGACCTTGCGCCGCTTTGCCATCGCTCTCACCGCCTCACTCGCTGCCGGATACTCGTAGGCGAGTGTACGCACACGAGTGATGGGGCGCAACCCCCGAGCTACCTTGATCGGGTGACCGAACCCGCTCCCGCGTCCCCCGCCCTCGTCGTCACCGCCTACGACCCGCGCTGGCAGCGGCGCGGCGAGGCGCTGGTCGCCGAGCTGCGCGACACGCTCGGGCCGTTGGCGCTGCGGATCGAGCACATCGGCAGCACGTCGATCCCCGCGATGGCCGCGAAACCGGTCTTCGATCTCCAGGTCAGCGTGCGCGACCTGGACGCGGCCGCGGCCGCGTTCGACCGGCCGCTCGGCGCATTCGGGCTGGCTCGCCGGCCCGTCGAGCAGGACCATGTTCCGGCCGGACGTAACGAGCCCTCGCAGCTGTGGCGCAAGCGCCTGTGGGCCAAGCCGATCCCTGGTGGCGAACGCGTCATCCTGCACGGCCGGGTGGCCGGATCGCCCAACGAGCGGTTGGCGCTGCTGTTCCGCGACTGGTTCCGGGCGCATCCCGATGCCGTACCCGCATACAGCGAGTTCAAGCTGCGCCTGGCCGCGGCGGTGAACGATCTGGAGGCGTACACCGACATCAAGGATCCGGTGGTCGATCTCGTCATCTCGATGGCCGAGGACTGGGCGGCGACGACCGGCTGGTCGCCAGCGCTGACCTAGCGCGCCGCGCCGGCCGCTGGCTCGCGCTTGTTGGCGGCGCCGATGAGCCTGGGCTGGGCTCGGGCATACCCATCAAGCGCCTTCTGCTCTGCCCACCATGTCGGGGCAGAGTTGCGGCGGGAGGGCGCGCCAACCAGCACTGCCCCGACCGGGTGGGCAGAGCAGAAGGACACCGCGAGGAACGCGCCGCCCGAGAAACGCGCGCGGTGCGATGCGCGCCCACGAATTTCATACACAATCAGGTGCATTTTGGATGATTAGGGGTGACACTGCGCGGTCTCTACTGCTGGGATCGAGGGACCCCGCGGAAAGGCTGGTCAGCTGTGACGCAACCGTTCGAACTACCGACGTTCTACCTTCCATATCCGGCCCGGCTGAATCCGCATCTGGAGCGGGCTCGCGAACACTCCAAGGCATGGGCCCGCGAGATGGAGATGGTAGAAGGGTCGGGCGTCTGGAACGAGGCCGCATTCGACGCACACGACTACGCGTTGTTGTGCGCGTACACGCATCCGGACGCGTCGGCCGAGGAGCTCGATCTGGTCACCGACTGGTACGTGTGGGTGTTCTTCTTCGACGACCATTTCCTCGCGCTGTACAAGCGCACCCAGGATCAGGCCGGCGCGAAGGCGTACCTCGACCGGCTGCCCGCCTTCATGCCGGTACACCCGACCGGAAATCCGCCAGCGCCGACGAATCCGGTGGAGCGGGGACTGACCGATCTGTGGTCGCGTACGGTGCCCACCATGTCCGTACACTGGCGGACCCGGTTCGCCGAGAGCACCCAGAACCTGCTCGAGGAATCGCGGTGGGAACTGGCCAACATCTCGGACAGCCGGGTGCCCAATCCGATCGAGTACATCGAGATGCGCCGCAAGGTGGGTGGCGCACCGTGGTCGGCGGATCTGGTGGAGCATGCGGTGGGTGCCGAGGTGCCCGCCCCGATCGCGGCCACCCGGCCGATGCGGGTACTGAAGGACACTTTCTCCGATGGCGTACACCTGCGCAATGATCTTTTCTCGTACCAGCGCGAGACCGAAGAGGAAGGAGAACTGAACAACGGCGTACTGGTCGTCGAGCGATTCCTCGGCCTGGACCCGCAGCGCGCCGCCGATGCCGTCAACGACCTGCTCACCTCGCGGCTGCAGCAGTTCGACAACACCGCACTGACCGAGCTCCCGCTGTTGTTCGAGGAGTACGGACTGGATGCGAAGTCGCGCTTGGACGTACTCGGGTACGTCAAGGGGTTGCAGGATTGGCAGTCCGGCGGCCATGAATGGCACATGCGATCGAGCCGTTACATGAACCGCGACTCGCGGAGGTACCGCGGTCCGGCCGGCCTGGGTACCGCCGCCGCCCGACTGGGTACCCGCAGCGCCACGCGGTTCACGCACATCCCGTACCAGCCGGTCGGACGAGTCGAGCTGCCGGATTTCCACATGCCGTACACCACGCGGATGAGTCCGTATCTGGATGCCGCGCGCCGCAACTCCATCGAGTGGTCGCGGCGGATGGGGATGCTGGATTCGCTGCCCGGCCTGCCCGGCTTCGGTATCTGGGACGAGCACCGGCTGGCCGGTTTCGACTTCGCGATCTGCGCCGCGATGATCCACCCGGACGCGTCCGGCCCCGAACTCGACCTGTCCACCGGCTGGCTCACCTGGGGCACGTACGCCGACGACTATTTCCCGGCAATCTTCGGCCGGACCCGGGACATGGCCGGCGCGAAGGTGTTCAATGAACGGCTGTCCGCATTCATGCCGGTCGACTCGGCGGGTACCCCGGTGCCGGTGAACCCGGTCGAACGGGGGCTGGCCGATTTGTGGGCGCGTACCGCGGGGCCGATGTCCATCGGTGCGGCGCGCCAATTCCGCCGCGCGGTACAGGTGATGACTGGAAGCTGGCTCTGGGAACTGGCCAACCAGATCCAGAACCGGATCCCGGACCCGGTCGACTACGTGGAGATGCGCCGCAAGACCTTCGGCTCCGAGCTCACCATGAGCCTGTCCCGGATCGCCCACGAGCACACGGTGCCAGCTGAAGTCTTCCGGACCAGTGCGGTGCGCGGGCTGGACAACTCGGCGGCCGACTACGCCGGCCTGACCAATGACGTCTTCTCGTACCAGAAGGAAATCCAGTTCGAGGGTGAGCTCAACAACGGCGTGCTGGTCGTGCAGAACTTCCTCAACTGCGATCCGCGGGATGCGGTCCGCGTGGTGAACGACCTGATGACCTCCCGGGTACGCCAGTTCGAGCGCATTGCCGGCACCGATCTGCCGGCACTCTTCGACGATTTCCGCCTGGACGCCGGTGCGCGTACGGCCCTGTCCGGATACGTCGAGCAGCTGCGCGACTGGATGGCCGGCATACTCCAATGGCATCGGGTGACCCGGCGATACGACGAGTCCGCGCTGCGCCACCAGTGGAGCCCGCAACCGCTGCTGGCCCGGCCGGCCGGGCTGGGTACGTCGGCGGCCCGGGTGCTTGTGGACAACCGGCTGTTGTCTGGTGGGCGCCGGGCCGGTTGAACCGCGTGGCGTTAGACCGTCGCTAGACCAGCGCTAGACCGGGGCTAGAGCGCCTTCCCCGACGATGGCGGGTGCCAGGAAACGGCACTCGTGGTCGCAGGGAGTACGCATGGGCGTGACGCGAACCTCCACAGTCCTGATCGCCGCCGCAAGCCTGTTGCTCGGGTCGGGCGGTGCGGCGCCAGCGCGCAGCACGCCAAGCCCGGTCGCAAGGACCGGCGAGGAGTCCGCGTCCACCCGCGCGGCGCGCACCGGGATGCCGGTCGAGCTGGTCGGTGAGCGTGCTGAGACCCGTTCCGTGTTTGCCAACCCGGATGGTTCCTTCAGCGTGGAGCAGCACGCGCGCCCGATCCGGGTGCGGCGGGACGGCGGATGGGTGCCGGTGGACGCCACGTTGCGGGGCTCGCCCGACGGTTCGCTGTCTCCCGTGGCGACGCGGCTGGGTCTGCGCCTTTCCGGCGGTGGCGCGGGTCCATTGGTGACCCTCTCCGACGGGGATCGGTCCGTGTCGCTGTTCTGGCCCGGGCCGTTGCCCGCGCCGGTGGTCGACGGCCCGACGGCCACCTACCTGGAGGTGATACCAGGCGTGGATCTGGCCGTGACCGCCGACGTCGAAGGCTTCACCCAGGTACTGGTGGTGAAGAACCGCCAAGCGGCACACGACCCGAAGCTGGCTCTGGTGCGGTTTGGCACGGTCACCCGCGGGGTGGCGCTGTCGACTGACCCCGACGGCACGTTGCGGGCCGCAGATCCGCGCGGCGACGTGGTGTTCCGCGGTCCGGCGCCGACGATGTGGGACAGCGGCGGGCACGGCGGCGACGCCGCATCGCGGCTGGTGGCTCCGGCTCGCGGCGCGCGACAAGCGGTGCTGCGTACCGAGGTCGGCCGCGGTGACCTGACGGTGGCCCCGGATATGTCCATGGTGGACGATCCGAAGACCAGGTTCCCGGTGTACG
>DASRRF010000383.1:0-3539 GCA_035695905.1 Micromonosporaceae bacterium
TCGTCTCGGTCAGGCCGTACCCCTCGGTGATCGGCATGCCGGCGGCGGCGAAGAACTCGCCGATGTCCTTGGACAGCGGGGCGGCGCCGGAGACCAGGATCCGGATCCGGCCGCCGAGCCGCGCCCGGAGCTTGGTGAAGACCAGCCGGTCGGCTATGCCGTACCGCATCCTGAGCCAGCCCGGGACGGCCTTGCCGGCCTGCTCCAGCGCGACCTTCTGCTTGCCGACCTTGACCGCCCACGCGAAGATCTTCGCCTTGGCGCCGCCGGCCGCGGCCGCCGTGGTGACCGCCCGGTTGTAGACCTTCTCGAAAACCCTTGGCGCGGCACACATCAGCGTCGGCCGGATCTTACTCAGGTTGTCCACCAGCTTGTCCTGCCGACCGTCCACATAGGTCGGTAGGCCGACGTGAATGACGCCGCAGATTATCGTCTTGCCGAACGAGTGCGACAGCGGCAGCCACAGGTACTGCAAATCGTCCGCGCGCAGCAGGCCCAGCTGAGCCTGTGCCACGCCCTGCCAGCACCATCCATTGTGGAGCAACTCGACGCCTTTCGGGCGGCCGGTCGTGCCCGAGGTATAGATCAGCGTGGCCAACTGGTCCGGCAGGATCTGCGCCACCGTCGTTTCCACCAGGTCGGGCTCCACGACGAGCGTCTCGGCCCCGACCCGCTCCAGCTCCGCGAGGGTCATCTGGGGTACGGCCGCAGCCGGGTCCGCCGGGCCCTCGATGAGTACCACGTGGGTCAGCTCCGGCAGCTCGGCGCCGGCGATCTTCGCGGCCTGGGTCGGGTTCTCAGCGATCAGCACCTTGGAACCCGAGTCGCCGATGATGTACGCCGCGTCCTCCGGCTCCGTTGTGGGATAGACCGTGGTCGTTGCGCCGCCCGCGCAGTTGATGCCGACATCGGCGAGAACCCACTCGACCCGGGTACTCGCGATGATCGCCACGCGGTCCTCGCTACCCACGCCCAGGCTGCGCAGTCCGGCGGCGATGGCCTTGGCCCGCGCCCCGACCTGGGACCAGGTCAGCCATTCAACCCGCTCGGCGTCCGCGGGGCCGGCCGGGTAGCCGAAGGCATTCTTGTCCGGGGTGGCGGCCACCCGCTTGAAGAACATGTCTGGAATGGACGAATAGGGAATTTCCAGGCTCATGGTCGGCGTCGCCTCCGGGGATAACACGGTGATGGCCATCACGTGTCGACGGTGTTACCGCAGAGTATTGCCTGTTACCCGCCGGGGCTAGACTCCGACGGGTTCCTGGGGACGGCCGGGCAGGAGCGAACGCGGATCAGGCGATCTGGCGGAGGTCGTTGCCGTAGTCGAAGATGATCCGCAGCCGGGCGCCCAGTGCCTGCGCGTAGCGACTCAACGTCGCGACCTCGTTGACGTCCAGATCACCGTTCTCGATCTGGCTGACACGGCCGGGCGTAACCCCCATCTGGTCAGCAACCTCGCGCTGGGTAAGGCCTAACCGCTTCCGCTCCTCGGCCAGGTGGTACGCACTGATCCACGCCTCGGTGCGGGCCCGCTCGGCCGCGAGCGCGGCATCGTCACCATCGTGCAATTCAGCGCGAATGTCTTCCCAGTCGTAGAACTCGGTCATCACGCCTCCCTTCGCTTTCGTTCATCGGCAAGCCACCCGTCGAACGCAACCTCGGCGAGGGGGATTGCCACCTTGTACCACTGCGACCAGTCACCCGCCTTGTTGCCCGCTATCAACAACACGGCCTGCGACCATGGATCGAAGACGAAGAGAATGCGTATGGCGACATCGCGACCCGACCTGGGTCGTAACTCCTTGAGGTTGCTGATGCTGGAGCCCTGCAACGTGTCGACCAACGGCCGGCCGAGGCCAGGGCCGGCCTCGCCAAGCATGTCGATCGCCACGTTCACGGAGCGGTACGTCTTCGGATCGGTCTGGCGCCGTGCCCGCAGCCACTGACGGACATCGGTTGTTGCCCTGATTACCCAACGCCGGGTGGGTTCGGTAGGCACACAGGAACTATAGCTCAAACTATACCCATCGCCAGTCGATTCCTCGGCCTGGCTAGCTGGTGACATCCCGGACGCTGAACCGCGCCCAGGCCGCGCCGAAGAAGATGGCGACGTACGCGCCTGACAGGCTGACGCCGCGCCAGACATCCCCGGTGGCGATCGGATCGCGCAGCAGGTCGCCGAACGCGTACCAGTAATGCGTCGGCAGGTACGGGTGGATCGCGGACAGCTGCGGGATGGCGCCCAGGATCTGGCTCGCGATGGCCAGCATGACGATCGCGATCGTGGCGCCGAGAGGCTGCTCGGTCAACGTGGACACGAACATCCCGATCGCCCCGAGCGCGGCCATGCTGACCGTGAGGTAGCCGCAGACGAGCAGCACGCGGACCACCCCCGACCAGAACGGCAGCTGGGTGCCCGAGAGCGTGGTCATCGGGCCACCACCGAACAGCGCCAGGCCCAACCCGGCGCCCACGCCGGCGACGAGCAGCACCGCGCTGAGCGCGAAGACCACGATCGCGCCGAGCTTGACGGCCAGCATCCGGGTCCGGTTCACCGGTACCGCCAGCAGGTAGCGCAGGGTGCCGAGGTTGGCCTCGCCGGCGATCGAGTCACCGGCGATCGCGCCGACCGCGACCGGCAGGAACAACGGCAGCTCCACGCCGAGCGCGGCGAGGGCGACGAACAGCCCGTTTCCGGTGGCCTGCGCAATGAAGTCGGGGCCGTCGCCGGGCTGCGGCTCGGACAGCTTGATGGCCACCGCCATGATGATCGGCACCGCGGCGAGCACCAGGCCGCCGCCCCAGTTGCGTCGCCGGCCGAAGATGAGCAGCAGTTCGGACCGGAAGAACCGGCTGGAGAACGCCCTCGCGCGAACCGCCACGCCAGTCGCTGACGCTTCAGCCGCTGACATCGAAGCCCTCCCCGGTCAGGCTCACGAACATCTCTTCGAGATCCGGGGCGAACACCCCGAACCCGCGCACCGGTACGGACTCGGCGACCAGCGCGGCCACCACCTTCTCCGGCTCAACCTCGCCGGCCAGCGCGGTCGCCGCATCGCGGGAGATGTCAACCTCCGCGAGGCCGAGGGCGGTCAGGACAGCTGCGGCGGCGGCGGGCTCGCGGGTCTTCACCTCAATCCTGGGAGCGGTACGGGTCCGGAGCGCGCCGAGCGAGTCCTGCGCGACCAGACGGCCGAGGTGCATCACGCCGACGTGCGTGCAGATCTGCTCCACTTCGGACAGTAGGTGGGTGGAGAGCAGGACCGTCGTACCGGCCTGGGCGAGCGTGGTGAGCAGCACCCGGACCTCCCGGGTGCCCTGCGGATCGAGGCCGGTCGTCGGCTCGTCGAGGATCAGCAACTCGCGGGGTTGGAGCAGGGTGGCCGCGATCGCCAGGCGCTGCCGCATGCCCAAGGAGTACGCCCGGTACCGCTTGGCCGCGGCGGCCAGCAGGCCGACCCGCTCCAGCGCGGCGTCGATCCGGGTGGTGGCGGTACCCGGATCCGCGGTCCGGTCGGCCGCGTCGAGCCGGCGCAGGT
>DASRRF010000384.1:0-3255 GCA_035695905.1 Micromonosporaceae bacterium
CCGCCGCGGCGAACATGGCCGAGGCGAACGCGATCAGCGAGCCGCCGATGGCCAGCCCGATCCGGTGTTCCGTCCAGATCCCAAGGACCGGGCCGACCAGGATCGCGCCGGCGATGCCGAGCAGGACGGAGTACACGGCGAGCGCGGCGGTACGCATCGCCGCCCGGTCGAGGTTGCGGGGGACCGTACCGAGCACGACGCCAAGAGCGGTGGAGCCCAGGTACCCGCCGAGCACGAGGCCCACCACGAGATAGAAGGGGACCAGGCCGCGAGAGTCCTCTGTGGACGTCGGAACCGCGTCGGCCACCGCGAGCGAGATGCCCGCGGCGTCCGCGGCGACGGTCAGCGTGCCCTCGATCACCTCGGTAGCCGCGGGTCCCGCGCCGCTCGCCGTGGTCAGGTTCAGCCCAGGCGCCGGGGCGACCTGGGACGAGGCGAGCACCGCGTAGACCTTGCGGTGCAGCAACGCATCGTCGGCGGCTTGCGCGTCGGCGTACTCGATCGCCTTGATCGTGTCGGTCCTGGCGCGCACCCCCGCCATGAGCTGGCGCGCCGCGGAGTCGTCGCGGATGACCGCGATCGGCACGTTGTGCGGGCTCGGGTCGTGCAGGCCGCCGACGTAGGCCGCGATGAACGCGCCGGCGAGCGCGAGCGTGCCGACCAGCAGCGCGGTCGTGCGCACCAGCCAGGAGCGCCACCACCGGTCGCTCTCGTGCTCCCGGATGTGGCCCATCCCTTTCAGCAGCGTCATGCCGTACCTCCGCGCGTGAGTACTTTCGGCAGCTTATGCCTGAATTACCCGGTTCGACGGCGGTGGCTCGCCGGCCACGCGCCTGGGTAGGGTCGCGCAATGCGCACGTGCGTCTATCCGGACAAGCCGGAGCCGGGGGACCGGGTCGCGGTCCTGTCACCGTCCGCCGGGGTCCCGCAGGTCTTTCCCGACGTGTACGAACTGGGCCTGCGACGGCTGCGGGCGGAGTTGGGCCTGGAGCCGGTCGAGTACCCGACGACCCGGGTACTCGGCGCGACCGGCCCGGACCGGGCTCGGGACATCCACGCCGCGTTCGCCGACCCATCGATCACCGCGGTACTCGCCACGATCGGCGGCGAGGACCAGATCACCGTGATCCCGCACCTCGACGCGGACCTGCTGCGCGCCCATCCGAAGCCGTTCTTCGGCTACTCGGACAACACGAACCTGCTGCACCACCTGTGGCAGTCGGGCATCGTGGGCTACCACGGCGGATCGGTCATGGTGCATCTGGGCCGCGGCGGCGCACCGCACCCGATGTCCACCGGCTCCCTGCGGGCCGCGCTGTTCGGCCGCGAGTGGTACGAGCTGTCCGCGCCGGACGAGTTCTCTGACGAGCCGGGAAACTGGTCTTCCCCTGGCGTGCTGGATGCCGAGCCGCCGGCGCGTACCGCCTCGCCGTGGGCCTGGATCGGCCCGTCCGACCCAGTGATCGAGGCCCCGCTCTGGGGCGGCAACCTGGAAATCATCTCGTGGCTGCTCCAGGCCGGCCGGTGCGGGCCGCTGTCCGACTACGCGGGACACGTGCTGGTCATCGAGACCTCCGAGGAGATGCCGTCGGACACCGAGGTCTTCCGGATGCTGCGCAACATGGGCGAGCGCGGCCTGCTCGGGCAGTTCGCCGCCGTGCTGGTCGGCCGGGCGAAGGCGTGGCACCATGACCGGCCGCAAAACCTCCAGGAGCGGCAGGAGTACGCGCACGCGCAGCGCGCCGCGATCGAACGGGCACTGGCTACGTACGCGCCGGGGATTCCCGTGGTTTTCGATCTCGACATCGGGCACACCGATCCGCAGCTGATCCTGCCGATCGGTGGCAACGTCCGGGTGGACTGCCCGGCGCGCCGGATCACTGTCAGGTACTGAGCGCTGTCAGGTACTGAGCGCCGTCCGTTACGCCCCGCCCCGGCATGTCTCGTCGGGCACCTTCTGCTCTGCCCACTATGCCGGGGCAAGAACCTGCACGTACCAGCTGCACCGACAACGTGGGCAGAGCAGTAGCGGGTTCACACACATCCCGCCTCGCCACCGGTAGGCCGCATGTTGCCGGCGTCACATCGGTCGTGATCGCTATCACTTGATATGAGTTATCCTCATATAATGCCCTGACCAGGCACTACGTTAAGAAAAGTGATCACAGTCCTCATTCCCGCCCACAATGAGGAGGAGACTCTCGGTCGGGCGATCGACTCGGTCAAACGGCAGTCCTTTGCGGTAGACGACATCGTCGTGATCGCCGACAACTGCACGGACCGGACCGTCGAGGTGGCGACCGCGGCCGGGGCCACCGTTGTCGAGACCGCCGGAAACAAGGACAAGAAGGCCGGAGCGCTGAACCAGGTGCTCGACAGCCTGCTGCGGGACGCCGACGACGGTGACCGGGTCCTGGTCATGGATGCGGACAGCTTCCTGGACCGGCGGTTCGTGGCGACCGCCGCGGCCTGGCTGGACCGCACCGAGGTCGGCCGGGACGGCACACCCCGGCGGTACGGCGGGATCGGCGGCACGTTCCGCGGGCGGGCCGGCGAGGCCGAACGCCAGCCCGGCGTACCGGGTCTGCTGCAACGCTGGGTGGAAACCGCGCAGTGCAACGAGTACGCCCGGTACGCCAGGGACGTCCGGCGCAAGCGCGGCGATGTGCTCGTGCTGACCGGCACCGCGACGCTCTTCTCGGTCGAGGCGCTGCGCGCGGTTGTGGCCGGCCGGACCGCCGGCCGGCTGCCGTGGACCGCGACCGGCGAGCCCAAGGTGTACGACACCGCGGTGCTCACCGAGGACAACGAGCTTACGTTCGCGCTGCGGCACGCGGGCTGGCTGGTGCGCAGCCCGGCCGGCTGCACGCTGACCACCGAGGTCATGGCGAGCTGGCGCGCCCTGCACCGGCAACGGCTGCGCTGGAAGCGCGGCGCGGTGGAGAACCTCGTGCAGTACGGCGTGACCCGGCACACCGGCAAGCACTGGGGCTACCAGGTTGTCGGCGTACTTGGGATCGTGGTGACCGCGCTGTACCTCGGCTCGGTGGGCTGGGCGCTCGCGGTGGACCACGGGCTGTCGCTGCGCTGGATGTGGCTCGCGGTCACCGCCGTATTCGTGGTGGAACGGACGATCACCGTACGGTCCCGCGGCCCGCGGCAGATGTTCGTCGCCGCAACACTCGTGGTGGAACTGGCCTACGACCTGTTTCTGCAGGCCACCCACCTCAAGGCCCTGGCCGACGCGGGCCGGGG
>DASRRF010000385.1:0-18034 GCA_035695905.1 Micromonosporaceae bacterium
GCCTGGCGAACCAGGCCTGCGCCGCTGGATGCACGATCCCTACGCTAGACTGCGCGGTGCACACACAACTGCATACCTCATCCAGAGGGGCTTAGGGATACGGCCCGACGACGCCCCGGCAACCACCGCACAGCGGCAGGTGCCAATTCCGTCCCAGATCGCGTGGTGCGCCTGGGAAAGATGAGAGGAAACGAGATGACCTCCCCAGCCCGTGCGCTGACCTGTCGTGCCTGCGGCACCGAGTACCCGTTGATCGCGCAGCACGCCTGCTTCGAGTGCTTCGGGCCGCTGGAGGTGGCGTACGACGCAACCGCCCTGCGCACGGTCACCCGCGAACGGATCGCGGCCGGCCCGAAGAGCATCTGGCGGTACGCCGACCTGTTGCCGGCGGGCCAGGATCCGGCCACCCGGGTCACCCTGGACCCGGGGTTCACCCCACTGGTACGCGCAGAGTCGCTCGCCGCGGCGGTCGGCCTGAACGCTCCACTGTGGATAAAGGACGACTCGGCGAACCCGACGCACTCGTTCAAGGACCGGGTCGTCTCGGTCGCGCTGACCGCCGCGCGGGGGCTCGGTTTCAGCCGCTTCGCCTGCGCCTCGACCGGAAACCTGGCGAACTCGGTGGCCGCACACGCGGCCCGGGCCGGGGTACCGAGTGTGGTCTTCGTCCCGGCCGATCTGGAGCAGGCCAAGGTGGTCACCACCGCGGTCTACGGTGGCGAGCTGGTCGCGGTGGACGGGTCGTACGACGACGTGAACCGGCTCTGCGCCGAGCTTGTGGAGACCGATGACTTCGAGAACACCGCGTTCGTGAACGTCAACGTACGGCCGTACTACGCGGAGGGTTCCAAGACGCTCGGGTACGAGGTTGCCGAGCAGCTCGGCTGGCGGCTGCCCGCGCAGATCCTGATCCCGATGGCCAGCGGCGAGCTGCTGACCAAGGTGGACAAGGCGTTCCAGGAGCTGGTGGAGATCGGTCTGGTGGAGCCGCCGGCCGGTGGCTGGCGGGTGTTCGGCGCGCAGTCCGCCGGCTGCAACCCGATCGCCGTCGCGCTGCACGCCGGGGTGGACACGATCACGCCGGTACGCCCGACCGGCATCGCGAAGTCGCTGAACATCGGGGACCCGGCGGCCGGGCTCTACGCGCTGGAGGCGGTACGGCGTACCGGCGGCTGGATGGAGTACGCCGATGACGACGAGATCCGCGAGGGGATCCGGTTGCTGGCCCGGACCACCGGGGTGTTCGCCGAGACGGCCGGCGGCGTCACGATCGCCGCACTGAGCAAGCTGATCGCGGCCGGGCGGCTCGATCCGGAGGCGGAGACCGTGGTCTTCAACACCGGCGAAGGGCTCAAGACGCTGGATGCCGTGGCGGGCCAGGTTGGTCCCACATTCTGGGTGAAACCATCGCTGCGGGCGGCACGTGACGCGGGGCTTATCGGGTGAGCGTCGACACGGTAACGGTGACCGTGAGTGATCAAACAGCGTGCCATCCGCCACTGGGCACACCGCCTGTTTCCTGCAAACATCGCCGTATCGGTCAGGCCGGTCGGTATGTTCGGGGGATACGACCATAGCGCTCTGTGATCGGCGATTTGCCGTACGTCGAGAAACGCCCCGGTGGGGACTTGACGGCGCCGCACAGACCGCGCAGGATGCTCCGTGCGGGAGGACGCATCGCCGCAGGGAGCCCACTGAGCTTGGCAACAATCTCAACCCTGGGAAGCCTGTGCCCCAACGCCGGAGGCGTTGTGCGAGCGTCCTCTCGACCATTTCTCCAGCGGCGCCGGTTGGGCTAAATCGGTCGCGTGGGGCGGCTTGGGGCGGCACTCTCGGGTATGTGAACATCGCCATCGCACCCTTGGACCCCGCGGACGACGCGGCCATCGACGACATGCTCCGTATGCTCGGTGCCGCGGTCGCCGTGGACGTACCGGACTTCCCGCCACCGTGCCGTTACCGGTTCGTCGGGATGCTGCGGCACCCGGTGCCGGCGACCCGCCTGCTGACGTTCCTCGTGCGCGATGGCGACCGGGTGGTCGGCCAGCTCGACGTGCGGCTGCCGATGCGCGACAACACCGACAACGCGGAGGTGGGCATTACCGTCGAGCCGGCGTACCGCCGCCGGGGTGTCGGGCGCGCGCTTCACGCGTACCTCCGCGATCTTCTGCGGGACAACGGCCGCAAGCGGGCGATGGCCATGACCACCGAGGCGCTGCCCGGCGGGCCGGAGCGGGACGGCGCCGGCAGCGCGTTCGCCACCGCGATGGGCGCGACGAACGCGCTGGACGAGGTGCGCCGCCGGCTCGGAATCTCCACAGTGGACAGTGACGAGCTGGACCGGCTGCTGGCCGCCGCGTGGTCCAGGGCCGACGGTTACTCGCTCGTGCGGTGGCGGGAACGGGTGCCGGAGGAGTATGCGGCGGACGTCGGGTACCTGGACTCGCGGCTGGTCACCGACTCGCCGATGGGTGACCTCGCCTGGGAGCCCGAGCAGATCGACGTGCAGCGCATCCGCGACGGCGAGGCGGCGCGGGTCGTGATGGGCATCCGGTCCTACAGCACCGCGATGGTGCACGACGCGACCGGCCGGGTCGTCGCGCTCACCGCGATCGGCCGCGAGCGGTCGGCGCCGGAGCACGCGTACCAGTGGATCACCATCGTCGACCCCGACCACCGCGGCCACCGGCTCGGCACGATCGTGAAAATCGAGAACCTGCGGTACGCGCTGCGCCACGAACCCGGGGTGGCCTCGATCGACACGTGGAACGCGGCGACCAACCAGCACATGATCTCGATCAACGAAGCGCTCGGGTTCCGCCCGGTGGACTCCTGGGCCAACTGGCAACAGGACCTGTAGCCCGCGGAGAGGGCGCGGCTAGTCGCGACTCACGTCGTGGTGTACGGCGAGGAAAACCGAGTACGGACGGCCCTGTGGGCTCCGCTCGCGCTGCTTGAACTCCTCCAGCAGTTCGCGGATCCGCTTGCCGAACTCGGCGTACTCCGCCTCGGTCAGCCGCAGGCCGAGCCGGGCGAGCATGGCCTCGTCGAGGTTGACCAGGCTGGCCTCGGTGAGGAACGCGTCCAGCATGGCCCGGCTCCCGCCGGCCACACCGGACTCGTGGACGTTGAGCTCCCACGACTTGCCGGTGGCCCGGTAGGGCACCTCGCGCGCGCCGCGGGTACCCCGCCGGGCCTCCTGCGCCACCAGAAAACCGGTGGCAACGAGGGTGCGCACGTGGTGCAGTGTGGTCGCCGGGTTCGCACCGAGCCGCTGGGCGATCTCCTTGTTGGTCAACGCCCGCTCCAGGCACGCGCGCAGGATCCGCAAGCGGAACGCGGAGGCGAGTGCGCGCGCCTCGGCCTCGGTGGCCGGCCGTTTGTTGGTGCCCATCGGGGCACAGCCTACCGGTTGACATTTCCCAATCACTGGTTGAGGCTGGGCCGCATGGTCAGCTCCCGCCTCGGTCTGCTCCGGGACCACGACTTCCGGCAACTCTTCGCCGCGGACACGATCAGCCAGGTCGGCTCGCAGGTCAGCCAGCTGGCCCTGCCGCTGGTCGCGGTCATCACGCTGCAGGCCAGCAACTTCGCCGTCGGCATGCTGGTCGCCCTGGAGACCGCGGCGTTCCTCCTGGTCGGCCTGCCCGCCGGCGCCTGGGTCGATCGGCTCCGCCGGCGCAACGTACTGATCGCCGGTGACCTCGGCCGGGCACTCCTGCTCGGGTCGGTCCCGCTCGCCTGGTGGGCCGGCTTGCTGACAATCTGGCAGCTGTACGTGGTGGCGCTGCTGACCGGCGTACTGACGGTCTTCTTCGACGTGGCGTACCAGAGCTACCTGCCGCACCTGGTCGGCCGGGACAACCTGGTGGAGGGCAACTCCAAGCTGGAGGTGGTCCGCGCGTCGACCCAGATCGGCGGGCCGGGCGTGGGCGGTGCGCTGATCCAGTGGCTGACCGCGCCGTACGCGATCGCGGTCGACGCGGTGAGCTTCGCGTTCTCCGCGATGTTCGTGGGGTTCATCCGCAAGCGCGAGCCGCTGCCTGAACGCGGTCCGGACGCGCACCTCGGCCGGGAGATCCTGGAGGGGCTCCGGTTCGTGATGGGCAACCGGCTGCTCCGCGCCATCGCCGCGTGTACGGGTTCGTTCAACCTGTTCGGCGGCATCGCGTTCGCAATGGTCATCGTGTTCATGGTGCGCGACCTGGGCTTGTCGCCCGGCCTGATCGGGCTGTGGTTCTCGATCGGCTCGATCGGCGGACTGCTCGGCGCGTTCCTGGTCCGCAGGACCGTGGCCTGGCTGGGCCAGGGGCCGACGATCTGGATATCGACCGCGGTCACCACGCCGTTCGGGCTGCTACTGCCGATGGCGCAACCGGGGTGGCGGGTCTGGCTCGCCGCGTTCGGGTTCCTGGTGACCGGGATCGGCGTGGTGCTCTACAACGTCACCCAGGTGAGCTTCCGGCAGGGGCTGACCCCGGAACGGCTGCTCGGCCGGATGAACGCGACGATGCGGTTCCTGGTCTGGGGCACGCTGCCGCTGGGCGGGGTCATCGGCGGCGTACTCGGCCAGGCGTTCGGTGCCCGTACCACCCTGTGGATCGGGGCGATCGGCGGGTGCCTGGCGTTCCTGCCCACGTTCCTGTCCCCGCTGCGCTCGATGCGCGAACTGCCGACGCGGCCGGAGGAGGAGCTCGCCTCGGCGTCTTAGTGAAGGACACGCGGTGCTTGATCGGCCGCTTCCGGGCAAAGGCCGTATAGCCTGTTGATCATGAGGCGGGCGTGGTGGATGTGTACCGGAGTGGCCATCGTGACGCTCGGGGTTCCGTCGCCCGCGCTCGCCGCAACGCCCGTGGCGCCGGTGACGTACACGGTGTTTGCGACCCGTGAAGGGTTGGTCGGCGAGGGACCCGCGAACGGCCACGTGATCGTCGAGCATGACCATTTCGTCGCGCTGCCGTCCCGCCGGGGCCTGTCCAGCAAGGGCGGCGGCGAGTACACCGTACGGGTGTGTGCCGCGGCCACCAAGCGGTGCGCGTACGCCCCGGTGTGGGACGTCGGGCCGTGGAACGTCAAGGACGACTACTGGGGTACGGCCCGGGAGAGCTGGACCGACCTGCCGCGCGGCAAACCCGAGGCGCAGGCGGCATACCAGGACGGGTACAACGGCGGCAAGGACCAGTTCGGCCGGCAGGTGCTCAACCCGGCCGGCATCGACCTGGCCGACGGCACGTTCTGGGACGCGCTGTCGTTGCGGGACAACGCCTGGGTTTCGGTGACCTACCTGTGGACCGGCAGCGGCGCGGTCCGGGGCCGGATCGACACCGGCGGGGCACCGCTGCGGCTGCGCGCCGCGCCGAACACCACCGCCGCGGTGATCGGGCTGGCCGGCGAGTACTCCCAGGTGCCGATCGAGTGCCAGGTCACCGGCGAGAAGGTGGCCGGGCGTACCGGCACCACCGACCTGTGGGACCGGGTCGCGCCCGGCACATACCTGTCACACGCCTTCGTGGCGGTGGCTACCGGAGTGTCGATCTCCCGTTGCGGCACGGCATGATGGGCGTTATGACGGAGACCCCGCACCCGCTGTACGCGGCGCACAAGGAGACCCTCGACCGCGCGCTGCACGCGATCGCCGAGCGGTCGTACTGGTCGGCCTACCCCGAGTCGCCCAGCCCGAAGGTGTACGGCGAGACCGCCGCGGCCGACGGTACCGCCGCGTTCGAGGCGTACCTCGGCCAGCAGTTCCCGCTCGACCAGCCCGGTACGACCGACTGGGTGGCCACCGAGACTTCGCCGTTCGGCGTGGACCTCGCGGTCAGCTACCCGCACGCGGACGTCGACGTGCTGCTCGCCGCGGCGCAGGCCGGCATGCCCGGGTGGCGGGATGCGGGTCCGGCGACCCGGGCCGGGGTCTGCGTGGAGATCCTCGACCGGCTACACAAGCACGTCTTCGAGCTGGCCAACGCGGTGCAGTTCACCACCGGACAGGCCTTCGTGATGGCGTTCCAGGCCGGCGGGCCGCACGCGCTGGATCGCGCGCTGGAGGCGGTGGCGTACGCGTACGCCGAGATGACCCGGCACCCGGCCACGGCGGAGTGGGAGAAACCGGCCGGCAAGGGTGAGCCACTTCGAATGATTAAGACCTTCCACGTGGTACCGCGGGGCGTGGCGCTGGTCATCGGCTGCAACACGTTCCCGACCTGGAACTCGTACCCGGGTCTGTTCGCGTCGCTGGTCACCGGCAACCCCGTGATCGTCAAGCCGCACCCGCGCGCGGTGCTGCCGCTCGCGGTGACCGTGCGGTACGCCCGCGAGGTGCTCGGTGAGGCCGGCTTCGACCCCAACCTCGTCCAGCTCGCCGCCGAGGCGCCCGGCGAGCGGCTGGCCTCGGTACTGGCCCAGCGTCCCGAGGTACGCATCATCGACTTCACCGGCTCGACGTCGTACGGCGACTGGCTGGAGGCGAACGCCCGGCAGGCCGTGGTCTACACCGAGAAGGCCGGCGTGAACACGGTCATCGTGGACTCCACCGACGACTTCGCCGGGATGTGCCGGAACATCGGGTTCTCCCTCACTCTCTACAGTGGACAAATGTGCACCACGCCGCAGAACATCCTGGTACCGGGCAGCGGCATCGACACCGACGAGGGGCACAAGTCGTTTGACGAGGTGGCGGCCGGGATCGCGGGCGCGGTCGGCAAGCTGACCGGCGACCCCGCCCGGGCCGTCGAGCTGACCGGCGCGATCGTCAACGACGATGTGCTGGATCGGCTGTCCCGCTCGGCCTCGGTCGGCGAGGTCGTACTGCCCTCCCGGGAGGTCGCGCATCCGATCTTCGAGGGCGCGGTTGTGCGTACCCCCACGGTGGTCAAACTGACCGCTGACGCTGCTGATACGTACGGCACCGAGTGGTTCGGGCCGATCTCTTTCGTGATCGCGACCGACTCGACAACCCAGTCGCTGGAGGTGTTCCGCAAGACGGTCGGCGACAAGGGTGCGCTGACCGCGGCGGTCTACTCCACGGACGCCAAGGTGCTCGACGCGACAGAGGACGCGGCGTTGGATGCCGGTGTGCACCTGTCCTGCAACCTCACCGGTGGCGTGTTCGTGAACCAGTCAGCGGCGTTCAGCGACTTCCACGCGAGCGGCGCGAACCCGGCCGCGAACGCGGCTCTCACCGACGGCGCGTACGTGGCCAGCAGGTTCAGGATCGTGCAGTCCCGCCGGCACATCTGAGGACCTGGTTTTCGCTCGGCGTAGTGGTACTTCATGTCCGGTTTGAGCCGGTGCGCATTATGGCGTGCTCGTGTAGCGTGCGAACTCGGCCGTTGTCTTCAGGCTGTCCCTGCCCGGACTCCATCGAAGCACCGGCCCCGGCGAGCGAGTGCTCCGGCCGGGGGTCGACAGACCCAGCACGTCGAAGTGAGGAAGTGCACCGTGGCACAGGGCACCGTCAAGTGGTTCAACAGCGAGAAGGGCTATGGCTTCATCGCGGTCGACGGAGGACAGGACGTCTTCGTCCACTTCTCGGCGATCGAGATGGACGGCTACAAGTCGCTGGACGACGGGCAGCGCGTCGAGTTCGAGATCGCGCAGGGCCAGAAGGGTCCGCAGGCGGAGAAGGTACACCTCATCGGCTGACGAGGCCTGCGCGGTGATCCGCCAGCCGAGTAAGTCGAAACAACCAGCACAAAAGGGCGCCGAGCCCCTCCGGATCGGCGCCCTTTGCCATGACGACGGGAAGGGCTGTCATGACCACACCACCACCGATGGACCCGTGGTCCTACGGGTCCGATGTGCCCGATCGGGGTTATCAGGTGCCGCCGGGCTTCGGCTACCCCGGCTACCCCGGCGCCGGGTACGACCCGGCCAACGATCCGCTGGTGCCGCCGCCGGACACGTTCTTCGACGGTTGGACGAACCGCGTGCAGAGCGTGCTGAAGCGCAGTTGGCGAACGGTGGTACTGATCCTGCTGGTGACGTTGGCGGCACCGCAGATCGTGCTGCAGATCCTGGAAGCCGCGGCGGGCAGCACGCTGGCGTTGGTACCCGGCACCACCGGTGGCCGGCTGGTGCTCGGCTTCGGGGCGGCCACCTGGATCGTCATCATCGTGCTCACCGTCGGGTTCAGCCTGGTTGGCGCGTTGGGCTGGGCCTCGGCCATCTGGGCGGTGACCCAGGAGGCGGCCGGGCAGCAGGTCACGCTGACCGCCGCGTTGCAGGGCGGGCTGCGCCGCGCGTTGCCGATGTGGGGCTGGTACCTGGCATCCAGCCTGCTGATCGGCGTCGGCATCATCCTGTGCATCCTGCCCGGTCTCTACTTCGCGACCGCGGTCAGCCTGTTCAGCTTCGTGGTGATGTACGAGCGCGGCACGGCCGCGATCGGCCGCTCGTTCAGGCTGGTGAACAAGTCGTTCGGAGCGGTGTTGGGCCGGGTGGCGCTGCTCGCGGTGATCTACGTCGCCGTCTCACTGGCGATCGGGTGCGTCTTCGGCCTGGCCCTCGGGCTCGGTAGCGGCCTCACCGGCGGCGCGGTGGGGTCCGCGTCGAGCCTGGTCTTCGGCTCGATCAGCGCGCTGGTCAGCGTGCCGCTGCAGACCCTGCTGCTGGTCGGCCTGCTGGTCACGTACACCCAGATGCGGGCTAAGGAAGAGCCGCTGTCGACGCAGCACCTGTGGGCGGCGGTCAACGCGGTGTGATTTCGCTCGGGACCACCGCGTGGCCGGACGGTGAGCGGCTTGCACTCGACGGGTCAGAGTGCTAAACAGGTGGTTGGCACTCGCAGACCGTGAGTGCCAATGGTCGGGGCGGTGGGACCCCGGATCGTCGACGGTCAACCGGCGGTGATCATCGGGGTCGGTCGTCGCGGGCCGTCCGGCCCGGCCTGAACCGTGCGCAAGCAGGCGGAGCGTATGCCGATCGCGGTGTGCGCGCCGCACGTGTCCAGGAGGACAACGCCGTATGGCCAAGATGATCGCGTTCGACGAGGACGCGCGCCGCGCGCTTGAGCGGGGCATGAACGTCCTCGCCGACGCCGTGAAGGTGACGC
Source organism: Micromonosporaceae bacterium (assembly GCA_035695905.1). Taxonomy (GTDB): domain Bacteria; phylum Actinomycetota; class Actinomycetes; order Mycobacteriales; family Micromonosporaceae; genus EFPC-2. The sequence continues at coordinate 9,053 of DASRRF010000385.1, forward strand.
TCGGCCCGAAGGGCCGCAACGTCGTGCTCGAAAAGAAGTGGGGCGCTCCCACCATCACCAACGACGGTGTGAGCATTGCTAAGGAGATCGAGCTCGAAGAGCCGTTCGAGAAGATCGGCGCCGAGCTGGTCAAGGAGGTCGCCAAGAAGACCGACGACGTCGCCGGTGACGGCACGACGACGGCGACCGTCCTGGCCCAGGCACTGGTAAAGGAAGGCCTGCGCAACGTCGCGGCGGGCGCGAACCCGATGGCCCTCAAGCGGGGCATCGAGGCCGCTGTCGCCGCCGTGGCGGAAGAGCTGGCCAAGCTCTCCAAGGAAGTTGAGACCAAGGAGCAGATCGCCTCGGTGGCGGCCATCTCCGCGGCCGACCCCATCGTCGGCGAGATCATCGCCGAAGCGATGGACAAGGTCGGCAAGGAGGGTGTGGTCACCGTCGAGGAGAGCAACACCTTCGGGTTGGAGCTGGAGCTCACCGAGGGTATGCGCTTCGACAAGGGCTACATCTCGGCGTACTTCATCACCGACGCCGACCGGATGGAAGCGGTCCTGGAGGACCCGTACATCCTGATCGTCGAGTCGAAGATCTCCGCGGTGAAAGACCTGTTGCCGATCCTGGAGAAGGTCATGCAGTCGGGCAAGTCGCTGCTGATCATCTCCGAGGACGTCGAGGGCGAGGCGCTGGCCACCCTGGTCGTCAACAAGATCCGGGGCACCTTCAAGTCGGTTGCCGTCAAGGCGCCCGGCTTCGGTGACCGTCGCAAGGCAATGCTCGGCGACATGGCCATCCTCACCGGTGGGCAGGTCGTCAGCGAGACCGTCGGTCTCAAGCTGGAGAACATCGGGCTGGACCTGCTCGGCCGGGCTCGCAAGGTCGTCATCACCAAGGACGAGACGACGATCGTCGACGGTGCCGGCGACGCGGACCAGATCCAGGGGCGGGTCAACCAGATCCGCGCCGAGATCGACAAGAGTGACTCGGACTACGACCGCGAGAAGCTGCAGGAGCGGCTGGCCAAGCTCGCCGGCGGCGTCGCGGTCATCAAGATTGGTGCGGCCACCGAGGTCGAGCTGAAGGAGCGCAAGCACCGCATCGAGGATGCGGTACGGGCGGCCAAGGCCGGCGTCGAGGAGGGCATGGTCTCCGGCGGCGGTGTCGCGCTGGTACAGGCCGGCAAGACCGCGTTCGACAAGCTGGACCTGTCCGGGGACGAGGCAACCGGCGCGAATATCGTCAAGGTCGCGCTCGACGCCCCGCTGCGGCAGATCGCCATCAACGCCGGCCTCGAAGGCGGCGTCGTGGTGGAGAAGGTCCGTACCCTGGAACCTGGGTTCGGGTTGAACGCCGCGACCGGTGAGTACGTCGACATGCTGGCGGCGGGCATCATCGACCCGGCGAAGGTGACCCGTTCGGCGCTGCAGAACGCGGCGTCGATCGCGGCCCTGTTCCTCACCACCGAGGCTGTGGTGGCGGACAAGCCGGAGAAGGAGAAGGCGCCCGCCGGTGGCCCCGGCGGCGGTGACATGGACTTCTGAGTTCCTTCTCTTCTGGTACGCGGGTGGGCCCGCCGGAGCGAATCCGGCGGGCCCGCTTGCTGTATGGCTACCGCTTCGGCTTCATCCGTGGCTGGTTCCGTTGCCGCTCGTCCGGCGGCGGCTGGTCACCGGGCACCTCTCGTCGCCGGGACGCCTCGTCTGCCATGTCCAGTCGGCCGCCGGCGGTCTCCGCGGGCATCTCGTCGATCCGGGACTTGGCCACCGTACGGAGCGCCTCCTCGTTGGGCTTCCTGGCCTTCGACTTCGACATCTGCCGTCCTCCTCGTGCGTACGGATCCATCGCGGATCCGAAACCACCCTAGGAATGGCGTACGCCAGAAATCAGGCGAACGTCACTACCTCCCGATCTACGCCGTTGCCGCGCAAAATCCCCCGTCCGACGACCTGTGCCCGATCGACTGTCTGGGCTAAGTTGCGCCCGCCCCCGTACCACAGCGGCAGGAGATGTTAATGAGACGCAACCGCATGATCGTCGTCGGTGCCCTTACCGCACTGACGGCACTGGTTCTGACCTCAGGCGGCCCGGCGACCGCGGGAGCCGGCGGGCAGGCCCGGCTCAGCAACAGCACGGACGGCGGGACCGCCGACGCGACGGTGGACACCGGTACGGCGTTGGTCCAGCTGGTCGGCGATCCGCTGTCGACGTCCGTACGGACCCACCCGGCACAGGGCAAGAAGATTGACTTCAACAGCGCGGCGGTCAAGTCGGAGCGGGCGAACCTCTCCGCCCTGCGCAACGACTACAAGGCCTGGCTGCGGGCGAACGCGCCCAAGGCGAAGGTCACCAGCGAGTACGACATCTCGCTGAACGCGGTTGCCGTCAAGCTGAACGGCGAGACGCTGGCCACGATCGCCGGTTCGTCGTACGTCCGGCACGCCGAGTACCAAGGGCTCTACCAACCGGTCGCGGAGGACATCGACCTCGCGATCATCCACGCGGTACAGGCGTGGAACTCCGGCGGTGGCCCGGCGAGTGCGGGCGCGGGCGTCAAGGTCGCCATCGTGGACACCGGTATCGATGTCACCCACGCCTGCTTCAACGACGCCGGGTACCCGGCTGTTCAGCAGCTCGGCGACCACCGGTTCACCAACAACAAGGTGATCTCGGCGAAGGTGTTCTACAACAAGGCCGGCGTCAACGGGCTGACCCCCGAGGCGATCCAGGACCACGGTACGCACGTGTCCGGCACGGTGGCCTGCAACTACCTGACCCCGGCCTCGGTCGGTGGAGTGGCGATCCCGTACGCGATGTCCGGTGTCGCGCCCAGGGCCCTGCTCGGCAACTACAACGTGTTCCCCGGCATGGTGGCCAACGCGCGCAGCGAGGACATCCTCAACGCGCTCGACTCCGCGTACGCGGACGGGTTCGATGTGGCCAACATGAGCCTCGGCGGCGGCGCGCACGGCATCCAGGACCTGCTGACGATCGGCGTGGACAACCTCGACCAGGCGAACATGGTCGTCGCGGTGGCCGCCGGCAACTCCGGCCCCGGGCACTTCACGGTGCAGTCGCCGGGCAGCGCCGCGCGGGCGCTGACCGCGGGTGCGAGTACGGTGCCGCACTACATCGGCGCGCCGGTGACCGTCGGCGGCAGCACGTTCGGCGGGGCGGTCGGCGACTTCGACACGGTCGCCGCGGACCTGACCGCGCCGCTCGGCATCGCCGCCGGCCCGGTGAACGGGCTGGACACGGCGTGCACCGCGCTGCCGGCGGGCAGCCTCGCCGGCACGATCGCGCTGATTTCCCGCGGCGTCTGCTCGTACTCGCAGAAGATCCGCAACGCGCAGGACGCCGGGGCGATCGCGGTCCTGGTCGTCAACAACGTGGGCGGCGACCCGGTCGCGATGGGCCGCGTCGGCCTGCCGAACGAGCCGACCGTTCCGGCGTACCAGGTGGCGATCACCGACGGCATGGTCATCAAGGCGGCTGGCGCCGGTTCGGCGGTGACGATCGGTGCGGCACAGGCGTACTTCGCCACGTCGAACGTTGACATCATGGCCGGTTTCTCCAGCCAGGGTCCGACCGATGTGGACTTCCGGGTCAAGCCGGACGTCGTCGCACCGGGCGTCAACGTGCTCAGCTCCGTACCGCACTGGGCCTGCGCGGCACCGCCGTGCTTCGCGTTCTTCTCGGGTACCTCGATGGCCACCCCGCACCTGGCCGGCTCGGCCGCGGTGGTCAAGAGCCAGCACCCGGCGTGGAGCGCGGCACAGATCCGTTCGGCGATCGTCAACACGGCCGACCAGGGCGTGCTGAAGAACGCCGCGGCCACCGCGATTACCAGTGACGTCAACGTTATCGGTGCGGGCAGGGACAACCTGCTCTCCGCGGTGGGCGCACTCGCCGGACTCGACCCGGTCAGCACGTCGTTCGGCTCGCTGCCGGACGGCGCGGGGCAGACCCGTACCGCAACGGTCACCATCACGAACCTGGGTGGCGGTAACGCCACCTACGCGCTTGCGGTGGGTTCGTCCACCGGTCTCGGGGTCGGCTACTCGGTGAGCCCGGCGTCGGTGACGCTGGCCCAGGGTGCCTCGACCACGGTGACCATCACGCTGGTCGCCGCGAAGGGCGCCACGGCCGGCGACCACTACACCACCCTGCGGGTGTCCACGGGCGGCGTGGAGGTCGCGCACGCCGTCGTCTACTCACTGGTCAAGTAACCCCTTGCCGCGGGCCGGGCCGCACTCCAGCGGCCCGGCCCACGCTCGGGTAACGTCTCGGCGATGAACACCGCCGATCGGGTACGCCGATTGCTGGCCGAAGCGCCGGTGCTGGACGGGCACAACGACCTGCTCTGGCAACTACGCCGCCGGGTGCGCTACGACCTCTCGGCGCTGGACATCGGGCAGGACCAGCGGTCGACCGGCCTGCACACCGACCTGCCGCGGCTGCGCGCCGGTGGGGTGGGCGGGCAGTTCTGGTCTGTCTTCGTACCCAGCCGGCTGACCGAGGAGGCCGCGGTCACCGCGACCCTGGAGCAGATCGATGCGGCACACGCGATGGTCCGCCGATACCCGGATCAGCTCCAACTTGCACTGTCCAGTGTGGACGTCGAGCGCGCGCGTCAGGCCGGGAAGATCGCGTCGTTGCTGGGCATGGAGGGCGGGCACTCGATCGCCAGCTCGCTAGGCACGCTGCGGATGATGTACGCGCTCGGCGCCCGCTACCTCACGCTGACCCACGCGCAGAACACGCCGTGGGCGGACAGCGCGACGGATGAGCCCGCGGTCGGTGGCCTGTCACCGTTCGGGCATGAGGTGGTACGGGAGTGCAACCGGCTCGGCATGCTGGTCGACCTGTCCCACGTCGCGGTGTCCACAATGGATGCCGCGCTGGACACGTCGACCGCGCCGGCCTTCTTCTCCCACTCGTCCGCCCGCGCGCTCTGCGACCATCCGCGCAACGTGCCGGATCGGATCCTCGGTCGGGTACGGGACTCGGACGGCATCGTGATGGTGACGTTCGTACCCGGCTTCCTGAACGAGGAGTGCCGGCAGTGGCTGGACGGCCTCATCGGGGAGGAGCAACGGCTCGGTGCGGCATACGCCGAAGATGACCCGGCCTGGGATGCGGCGCGCGACTCCTGGGTCGCGGCCAACCCGCTGCCGCCCTGTGGAGTGTCCGATGTGGCCGATCACGTGGAGCATGTCCGCGAGGTGGCCGGTGTGGACCACGTCGGGCTGGGCGGCGACTTCGACGGCATCATCGGTACGCCGCAGGGGCTGGACGGTGTCGATGGCTACCCGGCGCTGCTCGCCGTACTCGCCGAGCGTGGCTGGTCCGACCCCGAACTGGGCAAGCTGACCTGGCACAACGCGTTGCGCGTGCTGCGCGCCAGCGAACGCGGCGCATAGCCAGCGATCACCCCGGCCGCGCCGCTCGACTGAAGCACCCGGCCGCGCCGCATCAACCCAGGCCCCGATATCCATCTCAGGAGCAGATATCGCTCCGGACCGGCAATCCACGTTTCGGCCGTTGCGCTGCCGGGCTGATATCACGTCACGAGATTGATATCGGGCCCCCTTGTCCGCGTGGGCGCAGGTGGCTGGGGGAGCCGGGGCTGGGGTGGCGAGGCCGGGTGGCTGGCTCCGTGGCACGATACGGCGGTCATGGAACTTCAGCAGATCGGCCTTGCCCACCCGCGCATCAAGCAGGTCATGGATCTGCAACGCAACGCGACGGCCAACCCGGACCGGCTCTTCGTCGCCGAGGGGCTCTGGGCGCACAACGTGTTGCTGGAGACCGGCGTCGACGTCGAGATGCTGCTCTGGTGCCCGGAGGTGGCGTACTCCCCGGAGGCCCGCCGGCGCGCCGAGGAGGTGGCGGCGCGCGCGGTTCGGGCGTACCAGATCTCGGAGAAGACCCTGGAACGGATCGGGGAGCGCGGCCGGCCGGACGGCCTGGTGTCGGTGGCCCGGCTGCCGCGGTGGGATCCCGGCGCGCTGGCGCTCGGCGAGGACGCGCTCGTGCTGGTCGCCGACGCCGTGGAGATTCCCGGTAATCTCGGCACGCTGCTGCGTACCCTCGATGCCTGCCGGGCCGATTGCCTGATCCTGACGAACCGGCGGACCAGGCTGACCCATCCCAAGGTCTTCCGGGCCAGTCACGGCATGAGCCTGCGGGTACCGACCGTCGAGTTCGCCGGGGTGGACGACGCGATCGGCTGGCTGGCCGGCCGCGGGTTCACCGTCTACCTCGCGGATACCGATGACGCGCTGCCGTACCGCCGGGTCGACTACCGCGGGCGGATCGCCCTGGTCACCGGCAACGAGCGGTACGGCATCTCCCGCCCGTGGTACGAGTACGGTTTCGCCCGGATCGCCGTGCCGATGCTGGGTTCCGCCGACTCGTTGAACGTGGCCGTCTCCGCGTCGATCCTGCTGTACGAGGCGCGGGCGCAACAGGACCGTTGGTAGCTCACATCTCCTCCAGCTCGCGGCCCTTGGTTTCGCGTACCGCGCGGGCCACGAACAACAGGGCGAGCGCGGCGAACGTCGTGTAGAACAGGTAGGCGAACGACAGCCCGACATCGGCGAGTACCGGGAACGTGGTTGAGATCAGCCAGTTCGCCACCCACTGCGCGGCGGCGGCGACCGCTAGCGCGGTGGCCCGGATGGTGTTGTTGAACATCTCGCCGAGCAGTACCCAGACGACCGGACCCCAGCTCATTCCGAACGAGAAGACGTACAGGTTCGCCGCGATCAGGGCGACCTTGCCGGCGGTCGGACCGAGTGTTAGGTCGTCGCCGCTGCCGGTGGCGGTACTGAAAGCCCACGCCATCAGGCCGAGCGTGACCACCATGCCGGCGGCACCGATCAGCAGCAGCGGCTTACGCCCGATCCGGTCCACCAGCGCGATCGCGACCAGCGTGGTGACGATGTTCGTGACACTGGTAATCACCGTTATCAGCAGCGAATCCTGTTCATTGAAGCCGACCGAATGCCACAGCGTCGAGGAGTAGTAGAAGATCACGTTGATGCCGACGAACTGCTGGAACACCGAGAGCAGGATGCCGACCCAGACGATCGGCAGCAGGCCGAACACCGGGCCGCGCAGGTCGCCGAGCCGGACCGCCTGCCGGCCACCGGCAAGCGATCTGGCGATCTCCCGGAGGCGCAGCTCGACATCGCCGCCGACCACGTCGGTGAGCACCCGGCGGGCCTCGGCCGTCCGGTTGCGCTTCACCAGGTACCGCGGCGACTCGGGGATCTGCAGGGCCAGCACGCCGTACACCGCCGCCGGGAGCGCGGCCGAGGCGAACATCCAGCGCCACGCGGCGCCGCCCCACGGCACCTGCTCGCCGGCCCCGCCGGCCGCGTTGGCGAGCAGGTAGTCGATGAGCAGCGAGGCGAAGATGCCGGTGACGATCGCGAGCTGCTGCAGGGAGCCGAGCCGGCCGCGCAGCTCGGCCGGGGAGATCTCGGCGATGTACGCCGGCGCGATCACGCTCGCCGCGCCGACCGCCAGGCCGCCGAAGATACGCCATCCGGCCAGGCTGATCGGGTCCCAGGCGAGCGCGGAGCCGATCGCGCTGGCCGCGAAGACGGCCGCCGCGATCACCATCACCCGTACCCGGCCGAACCGGTCGGCCAGTGGCCCGGCGAACCAGGCGCCGACCGCGCAGCCGAGCAGCGCCGAGGAGACCACGAACCCGAGTGCGCCGGAGGAGATGCCGAACGCGGCCTGCACCGCGTCGACCGTCCCGTTGATGACCGCGGTGTCGTACCCGAAGAGGAACCCGCCGAGCGCGGCCGCTCCCGCCACCAGTACGGCCGTACCGTGGTGTGCCCGCTGCTCCGGGGCGGCCTCTTCCAGCATGACCTGATTGTGGCGTACTGCACGGTTTGTCGGGCGGGATCCGTCGGCGTGACCCGCCGGAAGTCAGAGCGGCTTGGCGTAGAGCACGAACACGCGCTCGATCCGGGCGGCCACCGCGCCGGCGTAGAACGCGACCGGGCCGGCCCAGCCGATCTGCGCGGTGGCCAGACCGGCCGCCCGCATGTCGTACAGGCACCGGCGGAGTAGCACCCCGCCGATGCCCAGGCCCTGTGCGTCCGGGGCGGTGGCCATCGGCCCGAACAGGCTCGGCCGCAAGGCCCCGAACGCGGCGAAGCCGAGCAGCTCGGCGCCGCGCAGGGCGAGGTGGCATCCGGCGACCGCGCCGGCCGCATGCCGCGCGATGGCCTGGCCGGCCTCCCACCCCCAGCCACCGCCGAAGTGCGACGCCGCAAAGGCTTCCAGCGCGGGTACGTCCGAAGGCTCGGCCCCGCGTACGGTCACCCCGGCGGCCGCCAGCCCGGCCTCGGCATCGGCGGGTGCGACCGCGCCGGCCAGGTCCACCGTCATGTTCCAGGCGGTACGGGTCTGCTCGAAGCCGAGCGCCAGGGCGGTGCAGACCGCGGGTGTGTAGCGTACGTCGATCCCCGGCCAGCCGTAGCACGGATCGTTGCCGGCGATGCGCAGCCGGCTCACGCCGTACCCGTGAAGGGTTTCTTCGGCCGTGGTGATGAGAGCGCGAGCGATGCCGCGGCGCCGGACCGGTGCGGCCACCGCTACCAGGTCCAGGTGCCCGACGCTCGGATCACCCTCGCGCACCGACGCGAACAGTACGCCGGTGAGCGCGCCGGCCGGATCGAGCGCGACCAGCCGCACGGTGTGCCGGCCGGCCGGCGGGTCCAGCAGCCGGTCGATCACGCTCGCCGCCTCGCCGGCATCCTCGGGCAGGTCGAGGGTCTGCTCGGCGAGCGCGGTCACCGCGGCGCGGTGTGCGGCGGAGTACGAAATGATCTCGGAACTCACCCGGACAACCTAGCCGGCTCATGGGCTCAATGCACGGCGCGGGCCGCCTGCACGGCGGCGAGTGCGTCGACGACGCCGGCCCCGTACACGTTGGCCGGGCTGCCGCATGCGTCGTCGCCACCC
>DASRRF010000386.1:0-7638 GCA_035695905.1 Micromonosporaceae bacterium
TGCTGATCGTGCTGGACAATGCCCGCGACGCCGCGCAGGTGCGGCCGCTGCTACCCGGCTCGCCGCGTTGCCTGGTGCTGGTGACCAGCCGCAACCGGCTGACCGGCCTGGTCGCCACCGAAGACGCCTACCCGATCACCCTGGATCTGCTCACGCAGACCGATGCACTACGGTTGCTCGCCGACCGGCTCGGCGAGCACCGGGTCGCGGCCGAGCCGCGCGCGGTCGAGGAGATCATCAGCCGGTGTGCCCGGCTACCGCTGGCGCTGACCATTGCCGCCGCACGCGCGGCCAGCCAGCCCGGTCTCGAACTCGGCGCACTCGCCGCCGACCTGTATGACGGGCGACGGTTGGACGCGCTGGACATCGGGGACGCCGCCACCGATGTACGCACGGTGTTCTCCTGGTCCTATCAACAACTCAGCCTCGCCGCGGCCCGGCAGTTCCGGTTGCTCGGGCTGCATCCCGGCCCGGACGTCAGCGCCGCGGCCGCCGCCAGCCTCGCCGGCATCCCGCCGGCGCAGGTGTCACCTCCGCTTGCCGAGCTGACCCGGGCCCACCTGCTCATCGAACACACCCCGGGCCGGTTCAGCTTCCACGACCTGCTCAGGGCGTACGCCGCCGAGCTGAGCAACCAGGAAGACCCTCCGGTCGTCCGAGACGCCGCCATGCAACGGATGTTCGACCACTACCTGCATACCGCGCACATCTCGGCCCTGCTACTGAGCGCACACCGGGATCCGATCACCGTCGCCGCGGCCGCAGCCGGAACCACACCGGAACAACCCGCCGACCACCGGTCGGCCCTCGACTGGTTCACCGTCGAATACCCCGTCCTGCTGGCCGTCGCGGGTCGCGCGGCCGGCTGCGGCTCGGACATCCATGCCTGGCAGCTGGCCTGGACGATGGCCGAGTTCCTCGACCGGCAAGGGCAATGGCGCGCGCAGGCGACTGTTCAGCGCGCGGCCCTGGCCGCGGCCACCCGGCTGGCCGACCCAACCGCGCGAGCCTTGGCCTACCGCTTCATGGGGCATGCGTACTTCAGGCTGGGTCGACACGATGAGGCACTCATCAACCTCCGGCACGCCCTCAACCTTTCGATCAAGGCCGGTGACCAGGTCAACCAGGGTCACGCACACATGGACCTCCTGCTTGTTTCGCGGCAGCAGGGCCGCGACACAGAAGCACTCGACCACGTGCGCGCGGCCCTGGAGCTGTACCGGGCCGCCGGCCACCGGCGCGGCCAGGCCAACGCACTCAACGCGCTCGGCTGGACGTACTCCCAGCTCGGCGATCACCGGCAAGCCCTCGAATCCTGCCAGCAGGCCCTCGAGCTGCACCGGCAGATCGGCTTCCCGTACGGGCAGGCCACGACATTGGACAGCCTCGGCTACGCCCACCACCACCTGGGCCACCACACTGAGGCCGTCACCTGCTACCTGGACTCCATCAGGCTGTTCCAGGCTATGGGCAACCGCCCCGGCGAGGCCGTGGTACTCACCCACCTCGGCGACACGTACCGGGCGGCCGGCAATGACGGCGCCGCCCAGAACGCCTGGCAACAGGCTCTGGAGATTCTCGACGAGTTCGACCACCCCGACGCAGCCGGCGTCCGCGCACAACTCGACAGCTCCCTGCATCGCAACGATACCGTATAATCCAGTTTCGTGATATCCGAAACTGGTGGATCAGTGCTGCTGGCGCTCCAGCGAGCCACCCACCACACCCTGCACGCCCTGGCAACCGCCTTGGCCCAGCTCGACCTGACCGCGTCGGAAATCAACACGCTGGCCAACCTCGCCGACCGGCAGCCGCGCAACGTGAGCGAGCTCAGCACCGACACCGGCATCCGGACAACCACCCTGACCGGCGTGCTCGACCGGCTGGAACGGCGCGGTTACCTCACCCGCGAGCTGGATGCCGCCGACCGCCGTTCGTTCCGCCTCGTGTTGACCGCGCCGGGCAAGGCCGTCGCGGCCCGGGTGCACCGAGCGGTGAGCCGTCTCGAACGCAACGCGCTGGCCGGGCTGTCCGCCCGCCAGCTCACCGGGTACCACACCGTCATCCGTGCGTTGCAGGAGGTCTCGTGATGTCCCATCAACACAGCGATCCCGAGTTAGCGACGATCCTCGCCGGCATCGCCGGTCCGGGCGAAGCGTTCCGGCACCGCCAGCACGTCAATCTGGGGTTCGTGGCCGTACGCCGGCACGGCATGCCCGGCGCCGTCGACAAGGTCTGCGCCTGGATCCGGCAGATCGCGGTCTACGAACCCGACATAGCTCCGTTCCCCTGGGCCGCCTGACCGGCGTCCGGCGAAAAGCTGTGGGATGGTGGTTTGGTGGGCGGACGTGATGAGGAACGGGACGGGGTACCGCTGACCAACCTCGACCAGCGGTTGTTCGACGGCGCTGACGCCACCAAGCGCGACCTGGTGGACTACCTGGACGCGGTGCGCGACCGGATCGTCCCGGTGCTGCGCGATCGGCCGCTGTCGGTGATCCGGGTGCGCCCCGGCCAGCCACCGTTCATGCAGAAGAACGTCCCGAAGTACACCCCTGACTGGGTACGGACGATTCCACTGTGGGCGGAGACCTCGAAACGCGAGGTGTCCTATGCACTGTGCAACGACCGCCGCACGTTGTTGTGGCTTGCGAACCAGCGCGCGGTGGAGTACCACCCGACCCTGTTCCGTACCGATGACTGGCACCACCCCACCCATCTCGTGCTCGATCTCGACCCACCGCCCACCGACGCGTTCCGGCTCGCGGTGCAAGCCGCCCATCTGGTACGCCAGGCGTTGGCCGACGCCGGGTTGGCCGGTGCGGTCAAGACCAGCGGGGCGAAGGGCGTGCATGTCTTCGTACCCGTGGATGCCTTGACGACGACCGACGACCTGGCCGCGGCGACCCGCGCGATCGCCGCGCGGGCCGAGCGCCTTGACCCGGCGCTCGCGACCACGGCGTTCATCCGGGAGGACCGCGGCGGCAAGGTGTTCCTCGATTCAACCCGGGCCGGCGGGGCGACGGTCGTCGCGGCGTACAGCCCGCGGGTGCGGCCGGGCACGCCGGTGTCGTTCCCGGTGCCGTGGGACGAGCTCGATCGCGTTGTGCCGGGCGACTTCACCGTACGAAATGCCGCACCGCTACTCGCCGGCGGCGACCCGTGGGCCGATGGGATGCCGCGGCCGCAACAGCTGCCTACCGAGCTGGTCGAGGAGGGCCGGGCGATCCCGATCGCGCGGGTGCAGGCGATGCATGAGGGCAAGCGGCGCGCTCGGGCTCGCCGCAACGATTCATGACGCGGGCACGCGTACCCTGGAAAGGTCGAAAGAGGAGATGCAGATGAGAATCCTTCCCGCCATGGGCGCTCCACCGACCGGTGAGCGGGCCGCGCGGGTGGGCGCGTCGCCGCAGTTCGATGGCCGCAGCTTCCGCAACTCCATGCCGAGCACGCTGATGCCGCCGAAGTCCGGCCGGCGGATCGTGCGCGATCTGCTCTTCGGCGGGCAGCGCCGCAGGCCCACCGGCCGGGTGCCGATCGTGGTCCCGTCCGGTTGGGACGACGCGGTCGCCGTTCCAGACGGCCTGCGCGCCGTCTGGTTCGGGCACGCCTCGACGTTGCTGGAAGTCGAAGGACGGCGGGTACTCATCGATCCGGTGTGGAGCCTGCGTTGTTCGCCGTCCTCGCTGGTGGGACCGAAGCGACTGCACCCGATGCCATTGAGCCTGCGGGATTTGCCGCGGCTGGACGCGATCCTGATTTCCCACGACCACTACGACCACCTGGACATGGCAACGGTACGCGAACTCGCGCGCGACCAGTCGGCGCCGTTCCTGGTACCGCTGGGGGTCGGCGCCCACCTCGATCGGTGGCGGGTTCCCGCTGAGCGCATCGTCGAGCTGGACTGGAACGACGGCGTAAGCCTTGCCGGCCTGCGATTCACCGCGACCGAGGCCCGGCACTTCTCCGGCCGCGCCTTCACCCGCAACGAAACCCTGTGGGGCTCCTGGGTGATCGCCGGCCAGCGCCGCAAGGTGTTCTACACCGGCGACACCGGCTACTTCCCCGGCTTCGCCGACCTCGGCGCCGACTACGGGCCGTTCGACCTGACGCTGATCCAGATCGGCGCGTACAGCCCGTACTGGCCGGACATCCACATGACTCCGGAGGAGGCCGTGACCACCCACCTGAACCTGCGCGGTGGGGTCCTCATCCCGGTGCATTGGGCCACCTTCAACCTGGCCTTGCACGCCTGGAGCGAACCGGTCGACCGGATCTGGCGCGAGGCAAAGCAGAACGATGTACGCCTTGCGGTCCCCCGCCCCGGCGAGCGCATCAACGCCGATGACCCGGCCGAGGTGGACGGTTGGTGGCAGCAGCTCGCGTAGGCCGCTACTGCGGGTCCACCCGGACCGGCGCGTCCGGGCAGTACGGACACGAGAAGATTCGGTAGAGACCGCTCCGCCCGGCGACAATGCCGGTCGGTTCGGTGGCGGCGAGATAGGCGGCGGTACCGGAGCCGAGGGCGCGCTCCTCCAGCGGGCACCAGCGATCGCGGTCACCCCACTCACCACTATCGACCTGCAGTAGATGGTCCATTCTGGACCCACACGACCCGCAGTACATCGGCCTCGGGTCCGTTGTCGGCCACGGGGGCCAGCCGCCGACCTTCCAGCCGGGCGCCATCGACAGCCGCCGGTGGTAAAGACCGTCGTGTTCGTTGTCCCATGCGCGAACCCGATGGCCCAACCCGGTCGGCAGCTCCTGCCACCACGGGTACTCGACAACCCGCTCCGGATGCAGTACGCAGGGCCGCGGCAGGTACGCGCGCTGGCTCACCACCGCCGGCGCGGGCGGCGCCTGGGCGGCGGACACATCCTCCTGGCGCCACCACCGTACGGTGACCGCCGGCGCCCAGGCGGCACCGTCGAGGTCATGGTCGTTCGGACACCACAGCACCTGGAGCAGATCGGCGTCCACCGGCGGATGCAGGTCGGGCACGTCCGCGACGCGCAGCTGCGCGACCGCCACCAGCGGGCTCGGCCGCGGCGGCGGCCCGGCGGTGTGGCCGAGGGCCGATCCGGTCCGGCGGTCGACCCCGCCGAAGCCGGGAATCTCGCTGGCCAGCTTCGCGATCACCGCTTCCCACCCGGGCCAGTCCCGGGCCTGACTGGCGGCCTTGAGCCGGGCCAACAACTCCGGCGGTACCGGGATCTCCGCAGGCACCACGTGCTCGGCGTCGCAGGCCGGCCACGGCTCGCCGGCGGGCCAGAGCAGCGGGCCGCCGACGTGGCTGCCGAACGGATCCGGCGTACCGCGGCGCGGGTGCAGCCGGGTGGCGGTCGCCGCGAACCGCTCGATCCCGGGGAACAGCGCGGCGACATCGCGTACCGGTGGTGGGGTGGTTCTGTTCACGCCGCCAAGGGTATGACCTAACGCTGGATGGTGTCCCAGGTGCCGTCGACCCAGGTCGGTTCGCCGTCCAGCATCGGCGCCATGACCGTACGCCACCACTCGTCCTGTTCGGGCGAATCGGCGAGCGCCAGGTACTCCTCCTTGCTGTCGAACTGGACCGCGAACACCACAGTCCCGCCGTCGTCACCGAACAGCACATCGCTGCGCCGGTATCCCGGCACCTGCCGTTGCTCATTCCAGTCCCGGGAGGCCCGCATCGCCTCGTCCCGACCGGCCTTGAGCTTGCCGACCATCACCGTGCCGTACATGACCCACCTCCGATCCTCACTTGCGCTTGGCGTATTCGCCGATCTCGCCGAAATCGAGTGACAGGCACGGCTCGTCGCCGATGACCTCGGCGTCGTGTCCGGGCGGGATCGCGAAGACGTCACCTGCGTCGAGCTCCTGGGTGGATCCGTCGTCCATCATGATGCGCATCCGTCCGGACAACACGTACCCGAAGTGGGAGACCTGGCAGGACTCTGTACCGGCGATTGGTTTGACGTTTGTCGACCAGCGCCACCCGGGCTCGAAGGTCCCGAGGGCAACCGGTCGCCCGGCGAGCGTGACGATGTCGCCGTGGCCCTTGCCTTCAAACGGGCGGGTCTCGTCGGGCTTGTCGAAGGTCTTGTGTTCGATGCTGTTCATGTCGCACCTCCGCTGCACCGCGGCTGGCGACCCGCGCCGGCCTGCGGACAATGCATCTCAGCTCAGCGTATTCGCGCGGGGCCGGGAAGTCCGGCGGTTGACCGAAGCGCGGGCGGCGGTGATGCGACAATGCGGCGGACACCGGACGGGCGGCCCTATCGCTCGTCCCGCCGGAACTCCTCCCGCAGCTGGCTCTGGATACTCGGCCGGACCGACTCGGTTGCCAGTTGCGGTGGTGCCCACGGTTCCGGCTCCTCCCAACGCCGCAGCATCGCCGCGTACCGGAACACGAACGCGATCCCGAATGCGGTCAACGTGGCCGGCCAGACACTCCAACCGAAACCGGCGTAACAGACCACGTAGACAACCGCCGCCAGGATCGCCGTACCGACGAACCATTCACCACGGATGAAATGCTTCGGCGTTACGCCGCAGGTCAAATCGACCAGGTAGCGTCCCGCGGTCGCGCCGACGACTCCAATGAGGACAGCGGCGAGGTACGGCAGGTGCGCGTCGAGCGCCTTGCCCGCACCGATCACCGCGTACCACGGCAGGGACAGCGAGGTGGCGAACTGGAACAGACCGTCCCGGAACCGCTGCCCCGCGCCGTACTCGATGCCCATGGCCAACAATGCGGCGGCCACGGTGAGGATGAGGTACATCGGATTGAGCAACGGCGCCGGGACCTGGACGAGCAACAGATCCCGACTGATGCCACCGGCGAGGCCGCCCATCACACCGAAGAGCACTACGCCGACGACAGTGAAGTGCTTGAAATGATCCGGCCGGCGTACCAGCAGAGCGGCGTTGAACGCGTTGGTGGTCGCGGCGATCAGATCGATGATGGTGAAGTCACCGAAGGTCCGGTCGATCCAGGGGTTCGCCGCGACCATGATCCCCCCGCACCAGCTCGGCGGTCGATGGGATCGAGACTATTCCGCGGTGCCCGTCCATCGCGCCAGAACGGCGCTATTCACCGACTCGGCGTAGTAGGTGACCCCGCAGACATGATGGACCACCTCGCGGAGTGTCCACTCGCCGTTCTCGCCCCGGGCATCCAGTACCGAGACCCCCAGACCGCTCAGCCGAGCCTGGTAGCACGCCGCGAGCCGGGTGAGCCGGCTCGTCGCCTCGTCGAGGTCGATCTCGGTGACGTGCGCGAAATCACCGTCCACAGTGGCCATCCGGCCGTGCCATCGATCGGGTACGGTAGGCAGCCCGGCCAGCCGGCAGTCGATTTCGCAGAGGTGGTCGAGCAGGTGGTCGGCGACCCGGCGCAATGCCTTGTGCGGCGTCCAGGCGTTCCCGTCGCGGTAGACCGGGCGGCCGTCCCAGCCGAGCCAGGCCTCGGCGGCATCGAGGACCTGCGCGACTGCCGCCGGTACGAGGCCGGTCGGGTCGCGATCGTCGGTATGCGGTGGTTCCGCGTACGCATCCGCGTACTCGTGGAGGGTGAGGTGTCGAACCATGCTGCCCAGGCTACGATGGTGACTCTTCGGTCCCCACCGAATCGTTGGCGGTGGTGTCTACTCCGCC
>DASRRF010000387.1:0-2063 GCA_035695905.1 Micromonosporaceae bacterium
ACTACTGGGTCACCACGGCGCAGAAGTACCTGCAGTCGCTCGGCTTCGGCTCCACGCTGCGCCCGGTCAACCAGCGGCAGATCGAGCTGCGGATCAACCAGTTCGGCGGGGACAACTCGTTCTTCCGGGAGGACAAGGCGAACATCACCCTCGGCAAGGGCGGCGTGGACGACGCCGAGGATGCCGAGGTGATCGTGCACGAGTACGGACACTCGGTGCAGGACGGGCAGGTGCCCGGGTTCGGGGTGAACCTGGAGTCCGGCGCGATCGGCGAGGCGTTCAGCGACTACCTGGCCGTCGTCGTGACGAGCTGGAAGACCGGCGTACCCGCGCTGACCCCGGAGCCGTGCGTGGCCGACTGGGACTCGACCTCGTACACCAGGACGGAACCGCACTGCCTGCGCCGCATCGATGGCACCAAGCACTACCCGGAGAGCCTGGTCGGCGAGGTGCACGCGGACGGCGAGATCTGGTCGCGGGCGCTGTGGGACATTCGCGTCGCGCTTGGCGACACGAAGGCCAGCACGCTGATCGTCGAGGCCCAGTTCGCGTTCGCCGCCGACACGTCGTTCCACGACGCGGCGCTCGCCACGGTCGCCGCGGCGCAGCGGCTCTACGGCGCCGCAGCGGCCAACCAGACGCAGGCCGCATTCGCCGCCCGGGGCATCCTGTAGGTTCATGCCAGCCACCCATAGGGAACGGGGGAACCAATGATTCTGGTGACGGCAGCGACCGCGCCGGTTGGCCGGTCCATCGTCGAACAGCTTGTGCAGGCCGGCCAACCGGTTCGCGCGCTCACCCGCGATCCGGCGCAGGCCGGCCTGCCCGCTGCCGCCGAGGTGGTGGCCGGCGACCTGAGCGACCCGGCGAGCCTGGCGACCGCGTTCGACGGGGTCTCCACGGTGTTCCTGCTCGCGGCGGTACCCGGCTTCGCTCCCGCGTTTCTCAAGGCGGCGCGCGAGGCCGGGGTCCGGCGGGTGGTGTTCCAGTCCTCCGGCGCCATCGACGACGATGCGGGCGACGCCCAGCCCAACGACATTGCCGCGTTCCACCACGACATCGAGCGGTCCATCGTGGACTCGGGTCTGGAGTGGACATTCCTGCGGCTGGACGTGTCCTCCGCCGACGCGTTGCAATGGGCCTTCGACGTGCCCGGCCAGCTCAAGGCCGGCGATGTGGTACGCGGTCCGTACGCCGACGCGGCCGGCTCGCCGATCCACCCGGCCGACTTCGCCGCGGTGGCGATCGCCGCGCTCACCCAGGACGAGCACGCCGGCCGGACGTACCCGGTGACCGGGCCGGTCTCCCTCACCCACGCCGAGCAGATCAGGCTGATCGGTGCGGCGCTGGACCGGCCGCTGGTGTACGAGGAGCTGTCGCCGGACGAGGCGCGCCAGGCGATCAGCCCGTACGCGCCGGCCGATGTGCTGTTCGAGACGTGGGAGAGGCACCGGGACACACCGGCACCGGTGACCGACACCGTGCAGCGGCTGACCGGCCAGCCACCGCGCTCCCCCGCCGAATGGGCCGCCAACTACCCCGCCTAGCGCCGGCCCCGCAGTAGCGGTCGGCGATCAGCCGGCGTTCAGCACCGGCTAAGCGCCGCCTGCCAGGCTGCCGGCATGACTCGACCCCGGAAGGCAACTGGGTGTCGCTGGCTGTCTGCCTGAAGAACGGCCCGAGCGGGTCACAGGTCTACTGCCGCAGTGCGGAAGGGACGGCCTGACATGTCCATCCGAATGCTCGCCCGCGCGATCGTTGTCGGGCTCGGCGCCGCGGTGTTCCTCGGCTCTCCGCTGCTTCGCGGTCCGGCCTACGCGGCCGAGCCGCGTGACGGCCGGATCGGCCGGGACGAGGTCATCTCCCGCGCGGAGGACTGGGTGTTCCGCGACGTGCCCTACAGCCAGACCGCTAAGGCGACCGATCCGGAGGGCATCAGCTACCGGACGGACTGCACGTCACGCTCGTCCGGCTCACCGGCATGCGCAATGTTGAGATCTCGACATCGACCTGCATCCTGTACGACTCCGTCGCCAACTCGCTGACCGGTTGGCTGGTCGTCA
>DASRRF010000388.1:0-2843 GCA_035695905.1 Micromonosporaceae bacterium
GCGCCGCGGCCGGCCGGTCCTGACCCGGACCGCCGCCTCCTGCTGGCCCGCGGTGCGGCCATCTTCGCCGGGCTCACCGCGGCGGGCATCACCGGGTACGGCGTGCGCACCGCCCTGGGCGCGCCGGTGGTCAAGCGGGTACGGATCCCGCTGGCGAAGCTGTCCCCGAGCGCGGACGGATTACGGATCGCGCTGGTGGCCGATATCCACCTTGGGCCGGTCCTCGGTCGCCGGCACACCGAACGGATCGTCAGCGCGATCAACCGGCTGGACGCCGACCTGGTGGCGGTCGTCGGGGATCTCGTCGACGGGACGGTGGCCGAGCTGGGCGCGGCCGCGGCACCGCTGCGCGAGCTGACCTCGCGGTACGGCGGGTTCTTCGTCACCGGCAACCATGAGTACTACTCGGGTTATCAGCCCTGGATCGAGGAGGTACGGCGGCTCGGGCTGCGCCCGCTGCGCAACGAGCGGCTGGAAATCACGCATCGGGGCGGCGTACTCGACCTCGCCGGGGTCAACGATGTGACCGGCGGGAGTTACGGCGACGCGCCGGACTATGCCAAGGCGCTGGACGGACGCGATCCGAACCGGCCGGTGGTGCTGCTCGCGCACCAGCCGGTGCAGGCTCACCAAGCCGCCCGGCACGGCGTGGACCTGCAGCTGAGTGGGCACACGCACGGCGGCCAGATGGTGCCCTTCAACCTTGTCGTCGGTCTGGTGCAGCCGATCGTCAGCGGGCTGGGCCGGGTGGACGGCATGCCGGTCTACGTCACGAACGGCGCCGGGTTCTGGGGGCCGCCGGTCCGGGTCGGCGCCCCGCCCGACATCACGGTTGTCGAGCTGCGCTCACCGTGAACCTGCCCCACCGAGCCGGCGGAAGGACCGAACGAAACACAACAGATGGGCGTGCCGTCCGGAAAGTCCACACGATGTCGTGGCAGGATGCGTCGTGCCCCTGTTCAGCACAGGCCCGTTCGTCGCAGATCTGCACATCCACTCCAAGTACTCCCGCGCCTGCGCCCGCGATCTCGACCTGCCGAACCTCGCCTGGTGGGCCCGCCGCAAGGGCATCACGCTGCTCGGCACCGGGGACTTCACCCACCCGGCCTGGCTCGATCACCTCCGCGACGCGCTGTTGCCGGCCGAGCCCGGGCTCTACCGGCTCCGCGAAGACCTTGAACGGGACGTACTGCGCCGGCTGCCGCCGCGCCTGGCCGGTGCCGATGAACGGGTGCGCTTCCAGCTCAGCGTCGAGATCTCCACGATCTACAAGCGGGACGACCGTACCCGCAAGGTGCACCACCTGATCTACCTGCCCGACCTGGACGCGGTACAGCGGTTCAACACGCGCCTGGCCCGGATCGGCAACCTCGGCTCGGACGGCCGGCCGATTCTCGGCCTCGACTCGCGTGACCTGCTGGAAATCACCCTGGAGGCGAGCGCCGACGGGTACCTCGTACCGGCGCACATCTGGACGCCGTGGTTCTCCGCGCTCGGCTCCAAGTCCGGCTTCGACGCGATCGCCGACTGCTACGCGGATCTGGCCGGGCACATCTTCGCGGTCGAGACCGGCCTGTCCAGCGACCCCGGGATGAACTGGCGAGTGTCCTCATTGGACACCTACCGGCTGGTCTCCAACTCCGACGCGCACTCCGCGCCGGCGCTGGCCCGTGAGGCCACCCTGTTGCGGACCGAGCTGGACTTCCACGCGGTCAAGCGGGCGTTCCAGACCGGCGACGGTCTACATGGGACGATCGAGTTCTTCCCGGAGGAGGGCAAGTACCACGCCGATGGCCACCGCGCCTGCGGGATCAACTGGGAGCCGGACCGGACCCGGGCGGCCGGCGGGCAGTGCCCGCAGTGCGGCAAGCCGCTCACGGTCGGCGTGCTCAGCCGGGTCGAGGACCTGGCCGACCGGCCGGAGGGCACCCTGCCGGAGGGCGCCATGCAGGTCAACCACCTCGTCCAGCTGCCGCAGGTGCTGGGCGAGGTACACGGCGTCGGGCCGAAGAGCAAAACCATCACCGGCCAGCTCAGCGTGCTCGTCGCGGAGCTCGGCCCGGAACTGGAGATCCTCTTGCGTACCCCGCTGGACGAGGTCGGCGCGGCCGGGGGAGAGGTGCTGCGCGAGGCGATCGCCCGGTTGCGTCGCGGCGAGGTGCTGCGTACCCCCGGATGTGATGGGGAGTACGGCGTGATCCGGCTGTTCGCGCCGGGTGAGCTGCGATCCGCGGCGCACGCCGGCTCGGACGCGCTGTTCGACGTACCCGTTCCGGTGCAACGCAAGACGGCGCCCAAGCCGCCGGCGAAACCCACGGCAAAGCCCGCGGCCCCGGTCGTTTTCGAACCGCCCGCGCGCTCCCCGCATGAGCCGTTCGAGCCGATGCTGGCCGGCATGGAGGAGGTCGGCACCGGGCTGCTCGACCGGCTGGACGCGCTGCAGCGGGTGGCCGCGTCGGCACCCGGCGGCCCGCTGCTGATCGTCGCCGGCCCGGGCACCGGCAAGACCCGTACCCTGACCCACCGGATCGCGTACCTCTGCGCCGAGTTGAGCGTCTTTCCGGAGCGGTGCCTGGCGATCACGTTCACCCGCCGGGCCGCCGAGGAGATGCGGTCCCGGTTGACCGCGCTGCTCGGCTCTATCGCCGCGGGTAACTCGGGTCCGAAGAATATGGCCGAGGACGTCACGGTCGCCACGTTCCACGCGCTCGGCCTGTCGATCCTGCGGGACAACGCGAAGGCCGCCGGACTGCCGGCCGGTTTCCGGATCGCCGACGAGGCGGAGCGGTTGGCCGCGCGCGAGAAAGCGGGCGCATGTGCCGGGTCCGCTCGCGTGGGACGCG
>DASRRF010000389.1:0-2562 GCA_035695905.1 Micromonosporaceae bacterium
CCGGCGGGGCGAACCCGGCGTTGACCGAGCCGCGGTGGAACGTGCCGCCGATGGCCCGGTAGCCCGACCCCAAGTGGTCCCGCAGGAACGCTCCCGCGGTGTGGTGTACGGCCGGCGGGAACGGCGGGTACGAGATCTCCAACGGCCGCCCGTCGGCGGTGTGCACGTTCGCCGCCCAGAAGACCGACCGGCCGCCCACGTGCTCCCGCCACCAGATCACGTTCTCCGCCATGTACCGGTCCCGCACCGCCACCTCGCCGCGCAGGTAGTACTCGTAGAAGCCGACGATCGCCCGGGAGTGGTGCAGCGCCAGGTCGTGCCCGTCCGCCACCGGCAGGGTACGGACCAGGTCGTCGGCCTGCCGGGCGTGATCCAGGAACGGCTGCCGATCGGGTTCGCGGACGAGCCACCGCACGTACGCGTCGATGTCGGCCGGCGGCTTGATCACGTCGTAGTGCCGGTCCAGCTCGTCGAGCAGGTCCGGTGCCACCCGCGTGATGTGGTCGGCAACCGCGTCGTACGCGGACCTGCGTACCTTGATGACGTCCACCCCGATGAACCGCAGCGGGTCGGCCGGATGGGCCGCGTTGTGGCTGCGCATCCAGCGGATCAGCTCGGCGATCTCCGCGGTCCGCCAGGGCGTACCCGCATCGGCCAGCAGGGTCCGCGGGTCGCCGGTGCCGGTACGCAGGTACGCGTCGATATGCAGGCCCTTGGTCCAGTCCTCCTCCAGCGCGACGGTCCGGAACCCCATCCGCTCCACCAGGAACCGGACCACCCGGTGCTTGAGAGTGAACTGTTCGTGCGCGCCATGCGTAGACTCGCCGAGCCCGACCACCGCCGCGTCGCGCACCATCGGTCGCAGCGGGCGCAGGTCGCCCAGCGATGCGTCCGGCTCCACCGCGGTCAACGGGTTGGCGTGACGGGAGATCCAGGACAGCACATCCTGCCCGTTGAGTACCGCGCCCATGAGCGCAGACTCGCGAATCCCGGCCTGCCGGCGCCAGGCACGCAGCCGGCAGTTCACCGGCAGTTGGTCAGGTGACCGTCACCGGATGCGGGACGACCGCGCCGAAGAGATAGCCCAGCGCGTTGAAGGGTGTCACATCCGGTTGGGTCGCGCCGGTGACATCGGTCGCCCGGGCACGCACGGTGTAGGCACCCGGCGCCGCCGGCCGCCACGGCAACTCCCAGCGCAGCCAGGTCCGCGGCGTGCTGGGTCCGGCCGGGAGCGCGCGCCGCCAGGTGGCACCGCCGTCCGCGCTGACCTCGACCTGGCGGATGTGCCCGTTGCCCGACCACGACCGGCCGCGCAGCACGTGCTCCTGGCCGGACGCCAGCTGCGCACCCCAGGGCAGCTCGAACGCGCTCTTGACGACCTGCCGGCTGATCAGCGTCCCGTCGGCCGGATGGTCCGGCCCGAACAGCCGGTAGAACTGGGTGTTCCACGGCGAGAACAGCGGGGTGTCGGAGACCTCGATCTGGCCGAGCCACTTGATCGAGGCGATGCCGATCCACGAGGGCACCACGAGTCGGACCGGGAAACCATGGTCCGGGGGCAGAACCTCACCATTCATCTGGTACGCAAGGAGCACGTCGCGCAGCGCCTTCTCGACCGGCAGCGGCCGGCGCACCGGACCGAGGTTGACGCCGCCGGTGACGAAATCCGGATCCAGCCCCTGCGGCAGCACATCCACCGCGGAGTGGGTCAGGCCGGCCTGGCGCAGCACGGTGGCCAGCCGTACGCCCCGCCACTGCGCGACGCCGACCGCGCCCAGTTTCCACAGCGTACCGGGGACCGTCTGGTGCTGTTGCGTGCTGAAGAAGCTGCGCCCGTTGCCGGCGCACTCCAGGAACGAGGTGAGTGTCTCGGCCGGCAGGTCGCGCAGGTCTTGATAGCTGAACTCGACCGGATTGGCGGGGGTCGGCGCGCCGCGCAGGCCGGAGCCGAACAGCCGCAGCCGCCAGGTGTCCGCGTCGAGCAGCGGGGTCGACGTGTGGTTGCGGACGAAGAACCGGTCGATCGGCACCAGCTGCCCCTGGCCCGCCATCGCCTCCCAGCGCATCTCCGCGTTCGACCCGTACACGTAGAAGAGCTCCGGCGGCAACGGCTTCACGATCGGCCCGGCCACGGCCGGGTCGGCCTCGGCGGGATTTGCGCGCAGGCCCGCAGCGGCCACGCCGAACCCGGCGGACAGTTGCATCACCTGGCGGCGGGACAGCCCGGCCAACCACCGCCCGAAGCGCACCCGGTCATACGTCGTTTCATCGGACAGATCGGCCATGCCGCGACGATACCCAACCGGTTTGGTAGGAATCAAGAGAGTGGTTCCGTGCTGACCCCGC
The DNA here is from genome assembly GCA_035695905.1 of Micromonosporaceae bacterium. GTDB lineage: Bacteria > Actinomycetota > Actinomycetes > Mycobacteriales > Micromonosporaceae > EFPC-2. Next base: position 2,347 of record DASRRF010000389.1, read on the forward strand.
GTACACCTATGCTGGTCGGCGCGGATGTCGGGAGGAAGCGTGAAGGCACACCGAGGCGACCACCTGATCATGGAGGGTACCCACGTCGGCGACCGGCGGCGGGTCGGCGTCATCACCGAGCTGCGGCACAGCGACGGGACACCTCCGTACCTGGTTCGATGGGAGGATGGACACGAGGCCCTGGTCTTTCCGGGTCCGGACGCCCGGATCGAGACC
>DASRRF010000390.1:0-7615 GCA_035695905.1 Micromonosporaceae bacterium
GACCACATCGGCGCGGTGCCGTACCTGCTCGCGCACAAGCCCGACATCCCGCTGGTCGGCTCGCAGTTCACGCTCGCGCTGGTCGAGGCGAAGCTCGCCGAGCGGCGGATCGAGCCGTTCTCGCTCACTGTCCACGAAGGACGCAAGGAGCGGCTGGGTCCGTTCGAGTGCGAGTTCTTCGCGGTGAACCACTCGATCCCGGATGCGCTCGCGGTGGCCATCCGTACGCCGGTCCACACCGTGTTGCACACCGGCGATTTCAAGATGGACCAGCTCCCGCTGGACGGCCGGATCACCGACCTGGCCGGGTTCGCCCGGCTCGGCGGGCAGGGCGTCGACCTGCTCCTGTCGGACTCGACGAATGCCGAGATTCCCGGCTTCGTCACACCGGAGAAGGAGATCGGGCCGGTGCTCGACTCCATCTTCGCCCGGGCCCGCGGCCGGATCATCGTGGCCTCGTTCGCGTCGCACGTGCACCGGGTGCAACAGGTACTGGATGCGGCGTACGAGCACGAGCGCAAGGTGGCGTTCATCGGCCGGTCGATGGTGCGCAACATGGGCATCGCCCGCGATCTCGGCCTGCTGCACATCCCCGGCGGGCTGGTGGTCGGGCTCGACGAGGCGACAACCCTGCCGGCGGACCAGATCGTACTCATGTCGACCGGGTCCCAGGGTGAGCCGATGAGCGCGCTCGGCCGGATGGCCACCGGCGACCACCGGCACATCACAGTGGCCCCCGGCGACACCGTCGTACTCGCCTCGTCGCTGGTACCGGGCAACGAGACCAGCGTGTACCGGGTGATCAACCAGCTGTCCCGGGCCGGCGCGTTCGTCATCCACAAGGACGTGGCGAAGGTGCACGTCTCCGGTCACTCCCCGGCCGGCGAGCTGCTGTTCCTGCTCAACGCCGTCAAGCCGCGCAACTTCATGCCGGTGCACGGCGAATGGCGGCACCTGCGGGCGCACGCCCGGCTCGCGATCGAGGCCGGGGTGGAGCCGGAATCCGTCGTACTCTGCGAGGACGGCGACGTGGTCGACCTCGTCGACGGCAAGGCGACCCTGGTCGGGCACGTGAAGTCGCGGTACGTCTACGTGGACGGGCTGGCCGTCGGCGACGTCGGCGAGTCGCTGCTGACCGAGCGGCGCATCCTCGGCGACGGCGGCTTCATCGCGGCCACCGTGGTCATCGACTCGGTGACCGGCAAGGTGGTCGGTGGCCCGAGCATCTCGCAGAAGGGGTTCTCCGAGGACCCGGCGGTCTTCGAGCCGGTGGTACCGCTGATCACCGAGGCCCTGGACCGGGCCGCGGCCGAGGGCATCTCCGACCCGCACCAGCTTCAGCAGGTGGTACGCCGTACCGTCGGCCGCTGGGTGAACGAGGCGTACCGCCGGCGCCCGATGATCGTCCCCACCGTCGTCGAGGTCTGACGGTCCCCGGGTCAGAGCGTCGGCAGGACATCGGTGCCGATGGCTTCGACGATCCCGGGATCTTCTGTCCACACTGGATCGCCGGGCCGTGGGTGGTGGAACACGATGTCGGTGAAGCCCAACGCGCGGTACCGCCCGACGAAGTCGGTGAACGCCGCGATGCTGGCCAGCGGCCGCTCGTCGGTGTTGCCGATCAGGTATATGCGGGCGATCGCCGCGGCGTCACGGCCGATCGCCGCGCAGTGCTCGGCGAGCTGTTCGGCCTGCGCCCGGACGATGCGCTCGGTACCGGCCGGCGACGTGTCGCGGTAGGTGGCGTCGCCGTACGTGATCCAGGCATCCGCGTACCGGGCCGCGATGGCGAGCGTTCGCGGGGCGGCGGCCGCGATCGCCAGTGGTAGCCGGGGTTGCTGGACGCACCCGGGGATCATCCGCGCGTCGTTGACCGTGTACAGGGCGCCGCGGTACGTCGTGGCCGGCTCGCGGAGCAGCCGGTCGAGCACCTCGACGAACTCGGCCAGCCGGGTGGCCCGCTGCGCCGGGTTGAGCGGCTGTCCACCCAGGACGGTCGCGTCGTAGCCGATCCCACCCGCGCCGATGCCGAGGGTGACCCGACCGCCGCTCACGTGGTCGAGGGTCATCGCCTCCTTGGCGAACATCACCGGATGCCGGAAGTTCGGCGACGCGACCATGGTGCCCAGCCGTACCGAGGTGGTCGCGCCGGCCAGCCCGGTGAGCCACGGGATCGCCGCGTACCAGGCCTGATCGTGGTACCGCCGCCAGGACAGGTGGTCGTACGCCCAGATGTGGTGGTACCCGAGCTGTTCCAGCCGCCGTACCCGCTCGACGGTCTCGGGCCACGGATCCGTGGGCAGGAGAAGGACACCGACCCGCATGTCGTCGATCATAGGTGCTCGGCGCGCCGCACGATCGCGGCCAGCCACTGGCGCCGGATCAGCCCGCTGAACGGGCGGATCACCAGCCAGTACGCGCGGAATGCCCGGCGCGACGCCGCGTTGGTGAGCTGCACCCGGGTCTGCGTGGTCAGTTCACCGGCACCGGCGTGGAAATTGAAGATTATTTTTGCCCAGCCCGGTTCGGCGTACCCTGTGAAATCGGTTGGCTGTGATGGATGCCCGCCGCGCGGTGACCACGGCCGGCCGATGCCGCCGGCGACGAGCTCGTCGGCGGTACGGTCGAGCTCGGTGAACCCGATTCCGTACATGCCTTCGAGGATCGTGCTGCGACCCGGCAGGCTGAGCCGGCCGGCCGAGCGTACCCACATCAGTTGGCGCATCACCGGCACCTCCGCCCAGGTGACCGCGGTGGCCGCGGCGAGCAGCCGGGCGGCCGGAGCCGTGGTGGGGTGCCGGTGATGCTCGGCGAAATCCCAGTGGGGGAGCAGCTCGTCGATCCGCACGTGTTCACTATCGGGCACGGCGCCCGGCCGATCGAGGCATCCTTGCCGTACTCGCTGAGGTTTCGGTCACCGTGCTCGTGGACATCCGGCGGTACCCGGGTTCGCGGCGGCATCCCCAGCTCGGGCGGGCACTGCTGGCCGGGTCGAGGCACCTCGTGTCGCGCGCCGGCACGCAGACGTTCGCGGCGATGTGTGCCGAGTCGGTGTGGTGGCAATGGAGCCGGCTGGCCGGCCTACGACGTGTCGGACACCTCCCCGGCCTGTGACTCAGTCCTTGCGCCGGCCGACGAGTACGGCGGGATCCAGTCTCACCGGAAGTAACTCGGGACCGCGCCCGATCGCCAGCGGGATCAGCGACTCCTGGCCGGCCGGGAACGTCGTGGTGTGCCAGTCACCGTCCTCGCCGAGCAGCCGGACGACGATCGACGGCACCGGACCCAGGTGCTCGCGCCAGGGACGCAGCTCGATGCGCCAGTAGCAGGGAATGCCGGCGTTCGCGTAGAGGGCGGTCTTCTTCACGCGGTCGTCGGAGGCGTTCGACGGCGAGACCACCTCGACGACGGTAGGCACCAGCTCGGCCGGGATGCCTCGGGGATGCTCCAGGGGATCCGCGGTAGTGGCGAGTAGATCGGGCACCGGCCCATCCCCGTTGGGCAGTCTCACCGCGGAGTTCGTGATGATTTCGATATTCCGCGGCGTGAGCGGCTCGACGAGCCGCCCAATGCGGTCGGCGGCGAGGTTGTCCGCCGGCTCGGCAGGGGGCGTCACGATGAGTTCACCGTCCATCACCTGGTAGCGAAGTCCGTCGTCGACCAGCTCGAAGAGCGTGTCCACTGTGAACGGTGGGCGCAGCGGGAACCTCACGACCGGCGCATCCAGTTCAGGCGCCGTAACCACAGCGCACCCCCTCGACCTCGTTGTGCCCAGTTTCGCACCGCGCGGAGCACTCAGTCGCCGAGCAGCCAACCGTGCTCGTCGGCAAGGCGTACGGCCTCGGCTCGGGTACGGGCGCCGGTCTTGCCGATCGCCGCGGACAGATGGTTGCGTACGGTGCCCTCGGACAGGTGCAGCACGCCCGCGATGTCCGCGACGGTGCCGCCATCCCGGGCGGCCCGCAGCACCCCGGTCTCCCTGGGGGTCAACGGGCTCTCCCCGGCGGCGAGAGTCTCGGCGGCCAGCGTCGGATCGACCACCCGCAACCCGGAGGCGACCCGGCGTACCGCGTCGGCCAGCTGGCGGGCCGGGGTGTCCTTGACCACGAACCCGCTCGCCCCGGCCTCCATCGCCCGGCGCAGGTAGCCGGGGCGCCCGAACGTGGTGACCACGAGCACCCTGGTCGCGGGCAGCGCGGCGCGCAGCGCCGCGGTGGCCGCGATCCCGTCCAGCCCCGGCATCTCCACGTCGAGCAGGGCGACATCGGGGCGCGAGTCCCGCGCCGCGGCCACCACCTCGTCGCCGCGGTCGACCTCGGCGACCACTTCGAGGTCCGGCTCCAGGGACAGCAGTGCGGCCAGGGCGCCGCGTACCAACGCCTGGTCGTCGGCGAGCAGGAGGCGGATCACGGTACCGAGTCTGGCATGCGCAACCGCAACGAGAAGCCGCCGCCGGCCGCCCGGCCCACGGACAGCCGGCCGCCGGCCGCGTCGGCCCGCTCCCGCAAGCCGTCCAACCCGTGTCCGGCCGGTGGGGGCGAGGACGGCCCGGGTCCGGCCGGCGGGGGCGAGGACGGCCCGGACGCCGGCTGCGGACCGCGGCCGTCGTCGATCACCTCAACGCCGTCCGGGTACACCCGGATTGTGCAGCGCTTGGCCTGGCTGTGCCGTATCGCGTTGGTGACACCCTCCCGGGTCACCCAGCGGAACAGCGGCTGCCGCTCAGCCGGGATGTCGTCGAGCGAGGACACGTCGAGAACCGCTTCGATCCCGGCCGCGGTCAGCGCGGCGTGCGCGCTGGCCAGCTCGGCGGCGAGGGTGCCCTCGCGGTACCCGGCCACCGCCGCGCGGACGTCCCCGAGGGCCTGGCGGGCCAGCCGTTCGACGTCGGCAATCTCGGCGGCGGCCCGCTCCGGCGCGATCTCCATCAGGCGGCCGGCCAGCTCGGCCTTGACCGCGACCACGGTCAGCGAATGGCCGAGCAGGTCGTGCAGGTCCCGGGCGAACCGGTTGCGCTCATCGGCGACCGCCAGCCGGGCGATCTCCGCCTGCGCCGCAACCAGCTCCACGTTGGTCCGCAGAAGCTGGGTGAACCCCCAGGCGGCCAGCGCGGCCACGAAGATCTGGAAAGCCAGGAAGTCCTGCGCGGTCCACCCGGGCACGGTGCGGGACAGCACCTCGCTCGCGCCGACGAGTCCGACCAGGACGGCCATCGCGAGCCGGAGCGGCAGCAGGAACATCGCCATCACTCCGATGTAGACGAACAACCCGAGCGCGCTCTCGCCGGCCGCCGGTGCCGCCAGCGCGGTCAGTGCCAGCATGCCGGCGATCGCGGCCCAGGCCAGTACCGGCCGGACCGGCTCCAGCCGGCGACGCATCTGCCGCAGCACGATGAACAGCGCCACGTACCCGATGCCGAACGCCACCACGGCGGCGACTCCGAGGCCGCGTACCGCCCCGGAGTCGTGGTGCCAGGCGTCCCGCAGCGGGTAGCCCAGGTAGATCAGCCAGATCGCGCCCCACACCCAGCCGAACCGCCAGCGCCGGATCCGAGCCTCGTTGGCGGGGCCGGATACCGCGTGGTGTAGTGATGCAGCCTGCACAGTCATGGTCTATCAGGCCCGCGCGGTGTCCGCGCGGAACCGCCGCAGGGCAACCAGGCCCAACCCGACCGCCCAGGCCAGCATGACCGCCACCGCCCGCATGCTCAGCCCGCCGTGGAACAGCGGGCTCCGGGCGACCTGGCCGACCCAGTACGCCGGGGTGAACTCGGCGATAGAGCGCATCAGGTGCGGCATCACCTCGACCGGTACCCACAGCCCGCCGAACGCGGCCAGCAGCATGTAGAGCAGCCCGCTGACCTGCTGCACGCTGTCCGGCTTGGCCACGTACCCGATGACCACGCCGAGCGCCGCGAACGGCAGCGCGCCCAGCCAGGAGCCCAGCCCGACCAGTGCCCAGGTCGAGGCGGGCAGCCGCACGTCCAGGCCGATCGCCCCAATCAGATACACCACAACCAGCGGGGGTACGGCCATCAGCAGCGACAGAAACACCTTCGTCAACACGTACCCGCCGGGACTCAGCGGGGTGAGCCGGAGCTGGCGGTTCCAGCCCAGCCCGCGCTCGACGGCGATCGATCCGCCGCTGCCCATCGCGGCCGACATCGAGCCGAACAGCCCCATGCTGACCATCGTGTACGCGGCAACCCCGACCCCGTTGAGCGTCTCGCCCTTGTTCAGCCCGCCGAAGATGAGCAGCAGGATCGCCGGCATCGCGACGCTGAAGATGAGGATGCGCTTGTTGCGGACCAGCCGCCGGATCTCCGCACTCAGGTAGGTGAGGTTCATGACCGGGCGCCTTCCACGGTGAGGGCCAGGAACGCGTCTTCCAGGCCGCGTGCGGTTACTTCGATGTCGTAGGCCGCGGTGCCGGCCAGCAACGCCCGCAGGGTCGCGTCGGAGTCGGTGCAGTGCAGCAGGACCGAGTCGCCCCGGCCCTCCGCCGCGTCCACCCCGGGCAGCGCGGCGAGCGTCGCCAGGTCGGCGCCGGGCAGGGTGGCCCGGATGGTCCGGCCGGAGACCACCGACTTGATCTGCGCGGCGGTGCCGTCGGCCACCACCTGCCCGGCGCGCATCAGCACGATGCGGTCGGCGTACGCGTCGGCCTCGTCGAGGTAGTGGGTGGCGAACAGGACGGTACGGCCCAGCCGGGTCTCCTCCCGCATGGTGGCCCAGAACTCCCGGCGGGCCTCCACATCCAGGCCGGTCGTCGGCTCGTCGAGGACCACCAGGTCCGGCCCGGAGACCAGTGCCATGGCGAACCTGACCCGCTGTTGCTGGCCGCCGGAGAGCTCGCCGACCCGGCGCTTGGCCAGCTCCGCCACGCCGGCCCGGTCGAGCACCTCGGGTACCGGGCGGGGCCGGTCATGCAGCGCGGCCACCAACGCGACGATCTCCCGTACGGTCAGGTCGGGAAGCAGGCCGCCGGACTGCAGCAGCGCGTTGACCTGTCCGCGGCGGATCGCCTCGGCCGGCGTGACACCGTAGAGCGAGACCGTACCCGCGTCGGGGCGGGACAGGCCGAGAAGCATATCGATGGTCGTGGACTTGCCGGCGCCGTTCGGGCCGAGCAGCGCGACCACCTCGCCGGACCGGATCGTCAGGTCCAGGCTGTCCACCGCGGTCAGCTGCCCGTACCGCTTGGTCAGCCCGGCCAGGCGTACCGCCGGCGCATCCGAAGTCGTTGTCATGCCTCGATGGTGCGGTGCCGCTCGATCGGGTGACACTGGCCGCCGTCACGGATCACCCGTGACATCTGTCAGACACCCGTAAGCCGTATTGTGATCTAGTTCACCCGGTGTGATCCTCGTCGGGTGGTCCTCTTCGGTGTCGATGTGCACGGGGTCTACCAAGCGGGGATCAGCTTCTCCCGACTGGCGTCCGAGGGCTACTCGTACGCCGTGATCAAAGCAACCGAGGGTACGAACTTCCGCCCGGTCAACTTCGAGGCGTGGGTGGCGGCGACCCGGGCGGCCGGGATGATCCCCGGCGGGTACCACTTCCTGCGCGCCGGTGATGGCGCGGCGCAGGCCCGGTTCTTCCTCGACCGGATCCGC
>DASRRF010000391.1:0-4831 GCA_035695905.1 Micromonosporaceae bacterium
CAGGACGGCCACTGCCAGCCCGCCCGCGACGGCGGCCAGGCCACGGCGGATCGGCGCGGCCAGTTGGGTGCCGAGGTCATCCTGGCCGAGCAGGACGGCGAGCACCGCGAACAGTGCGGGCAGTGCGGCGGGTACGAGCGCGACGGCACCGAGAAGCCCGACGACCGCGAAGACCCGCGCCGTCGGACCGACCCGCTCGCCCGCCACCGATACGGTCACCGCGGCCACCGCGGCGGCGGCCACCGCGCCGGGCCGGACCGCGGTGAGCAGCCCGGTGCCCATCGGCAGCGCGCCGATCACCAGCACCGCGGCCACCCGGGTCGGCCCGGCCAACCGGAACCGCCGGGCGAGCAACCACGCGCAGGCCACCGTGGCCAGTGACGCGACCAGCACGCCCTCGCGTACCGCGGCCAGCGCGGTGGCGTGCCGCGGCAGCGCGCCGCTCAGCGAGACCCAGCCGGCGACCACCGCACCGAACACCCGGCCCGGCCAGCCACCGGGGAACGGGCCGACATCGGGCCGCACGGCCGCGACGACCCGGGCGATGCCGAACGCTTCACCGGGTTGGCTCGGCGTGGTGAGCGCCACGATCGTCAGGTGCACGGCGACCGCGGCGACCGCGAGCGCCTCCGCGGTACCGCCGGCCCAGCGCGCGATGATTCGCGCAGCGCGAGGCCGCCGGACCACCGCTGTCCGCATGCTCGGCGGTACCGCCTCATCGGGCGGACGCCGCTGCCCGGGTACGGCAAACGCATTCGCGGGTCGTTTTTCGCGCAATCCGTGCGGGTCTTCCGGCGGCTCCTGTTCCACGCCCCGCCTAGCGAACGTCATTGCTGGTCACGGCGGCCAGGTTGCCTCGGACGTACCAATATCACAATGGTCAATTCGGGTGACACTCGTTGGGGGTGCCTCGACTCGGGTCAAGTGGGTATCGTGTCGCGACGTGGTACGCAGACGGCACCGCACGGATGCCGTGTTCGTCGATCGCTCCGGGCGCCGCCGCCGGTTACTCACCGTTGTCGGCGCAGCGCTCGGAGTGGCGCTGCTCGCCAGCCTCGGCCTGCTCATCGCCGGCATGGTCGCCGGCAGTCCGGTACCGATCCCCGGCTGGCCGGACTCGCCGGCCAGAGCGAACCAGCAACACCAGCCGGCCACCCCGAGTGCGGAGACGACGGCGCCATCCGAGCAGACCCGGGTGCCATCGCCGGCAACCACCACAGCGCAGCCGTTGATCAGCTCTTCACCGACGGCGACCAACCCGGGCCAGGGTGATGAGCACCGGCACACCCCGCCGCCCCGGCCCACCAGGACCAGATGACACCAGATGACCAGGCGCGCCAACCGTCGCGACCCGAGGGCACACTGGTGGCTGCTTGTCCTCGGCACCGCCGTACTGTTCGCCGCGCTGTGCCTCAACGGCTTCGTACACGGCATCGTCGGCGGATCCGGCCGGGCCGTACCGACGCACAACGCGGCCGGTGTACCGGAGGAGGTCAGCAACGGTGGGCCGGTACTCCGGCTGGACGGTGGAAAGCCGCAGACCCGTCGGATGCCGGCGCGCACGATCGCCCTCACCTTCGACGACGGCCCGGATCCGACATGGACTCCGCGGATCCTCGACGTGCTGCGCCGGTACCACGCGCACGCCACGTTCTTCGTGATCGGCGCACGGGTCAATGAGCACCCCGAAATCGTCCGGCGGATCCTCGCCGAGGGCCACGAAATCGGCTCACACACGTTTACCCATGCCGACCTTGATGCGGTACCGGGCTGGCGGCGGACGCTGGAGCTGACCCTGGCCCGGAACGCGATCGCCGGAGCCACCGGGCGCGAGGTCACACTGTTCCGGCCACCGTTCGCCTCCGAGCCGGACGCGGTCACCACGGCCGACTTCGCCGTGCTGCGCAGCGCCGCGGCGGCCGGGCACATCGTCGTAATCGCCGATCTGGACACGAAGGACTGGAAACGGCCTGGAGTTGCGGCGATCCGGGCCGCGGCCACGCCGGCACCCGGCGCCGGCGCGGTGGTGCTGATGCACGACGGCGGCGGCGAACGGTCGCAGACCGTCGCCGCCCTGGACAAGGTGCTGGCCGAACAAACCCAGCAGGGGTACGCGTTCCGCACGGTCTCCGCCGCGCTCGGCATGCCCGACTCCACGGTGCCGGCATCGTGGGGGGTACGGGTGCGCGGGGACGCGTTGCGCTACGCCCAGCGTGGCGCGGAGTGGGCCGGCGGGGCGCTGACCTGGTTCCTCGCCGTCGCGCTCGGGCTCGCGCTGCTGAGGCTTGTGCTGCAACTGGTCTGCGCGCCGGTGCACGCCCGCCGGGCGCGCCGCCGGGCCGGGCGGGAACTGCGTTACCTGGGGCCGGTATCGGTGATCGTGCCGGCCTTCAACGAGGCCGCGAACATCGCCGCGACCGTTCGGTCCTTAGTGGACAACGACTACCCTGAACTCGAGATCATCGTGGTCGACGACGGGTCGACCGACGGCACCGCCGACATCGTCCGGCGGCTGCGCTATCCCGAGGTGCTCGTGGTATCCCAGCCCAACGCGGGCAAGCCGGCCGCGCTGAACGCCGGCATCGGGCACGCGTCGTACGAGATACTCGTGCTGGTCGACGGGGACACCGTGTTCGCCCCGGACGCGATCGGCCGACTGGTCCAGCAGTTCGCCGATCCGTACGTGGGCGCGGTCTCCGGCAACGCCAAGGTGGCCAACCGGCGCCGGGTGCTCGGCCGGTGGCAGCACCTGGAGTACGTGATGGGCTTCAACCTGGACCGCCGGCTGTTCGAGATCGCCGGCTGCATGCCGACCGTACCGGGGGCGATCGGCGCGTTCCGGCGTGAGGCGCTCGAGCACGCCGGTGGGGTGTCCGGGGCAACACTCGCCGAGGACACCGATCTCACCATGGCGGTGATCCGGGCCGGCTGGCGGGTGGTCTACGAGGAGACCGCGATCGCCTGGACCGAGGCGCCCTCGTCGCTCCGCCAGCTCTGGCGGCAGCGGTATCGCTGGTCGTACGGCACCATGCAGGCGATGTGGAAGCACCGCCGGGCGGTGATCCAGCGTGGCGGGGCGGGCCGGCTGGGCCGCCGCGGGTTGGCGTACCTGGTGCTGTTCCAGGTCATGCTGCCGCTGACCGCGCCCGCGATCGACGTGTTCGCGGTCTACGGCGTGGCGTTCCTGCCGTTGTGGCGAGCCGGCGCGGTCTGGTTGGGCATGCTGTTCCTACAGACGCTGATCGCCGCGTACGCCTTGCATCTGGACCGGGAGCGGTACGGTCCACTCTGGACATTGCCGCTGCAGCAGGTCGTCTACCGGCAGCTGATGTACCTCGTCGTCGTGCAGGCGGCGGTCACAGCGTTGCTCGGCAGCCGACTGCGCTGGCACCGGATGGCGCGCACCGGGTCGGCTGCCGCGCTCGCCGCTAGCCGATCGTGAGCTTCTCGTACTCCGGCCGTACCGCCGAGAACCTGTCTGTCCACCGTGGACGCTCCGCGCCGGTCGCCACGGCCTCCAGGAGATCGAGGTGCGCGTGCCACCCGGCACCGTACCCCCGGGCGTTGGGAACCCCGCGGTGGTCCAGCACGAGTCGGGTGTCCGGGCCGTTGTCATGCAGTTCCAGCCGGAGTACGGACGCAGGCTCGCCGGTGTAGTCCCACCGCACCTCGAAGACCCGGGGCGGCTCGAAGACGGTGACCGTACACCGGGCTATTTCCATCGCCTCGTCGTCCATCAACAGCTCGAACTCGCCACCCGGGCCGACCTCGCCGGAGCGGATGTCGGCCAGCCAGCGCGGGATGCGCTCCGGGTTGGTCAGCGCATCCCAGACCTCCGCGGGCGGCGCGGCAATCGTGCGTTCGAGCCGGACGGCCTGGTGGTCACCGTCCAGTCGCAGGGTGCCTATCACGTACGTCTCCTTCCACGGGCAATCTCGGTCTCCAGTGCGTCCAACCGTTGCGTCCAGAAGCCGCGGTACCGGGCCAGCCACGCGTCGACCGCGGCGAGTGGCGTGGGGTCCAATGTGTACAGTCGCCGTTGGGCATCCCCCCGATAGCGCACCAGCCCGCACTCCCGGAGCACCCGTAGGTGCCGGGAAACGGCCGGTCGGGACACCGGAAACTGATCCGCGAGGTCACCGGCGGTACGCTCGCCACCGGCCAGCAGCTCGATGATCCGCCGCCGGGTCGGGTCGGCGAGCGCTTCGAACGCGCGCTCTTCCACCCGCTGTTTGTAACGGATCGCTTATGTAACTGTCAAGTTACAAATAACGGTGGTCTGGCACGATGGTCGGATGGACCTGGTGACCCTCGACGACATCCGAGCCGCCGCGAAGTCGATCGCGGGCGTGGCGGTACGCACCCCGCTGCTGCCGGCGCCCTGGGATGCACAGTTGTGGCTCAAGCCGGAGAGCCTGCAGCCGGTCGGCGCCTTCAAGCTGCGCGGCGCTCAGCACGCCGTGGCCAGCCTGCCGGAGTCGCGCCGCGCCGCCGGGGTGGTCACCCACTCGTCCGGCAACCACGGCCGGGCGCTGGCGTTCGCGGCCCGCGCGTTCGGCGTACCGTGCGTCGTGGTCATGCCGGACGTCGCGCCGGCGCTGAAGGTGGCGGCGATACGCGAACTCGGCGCCGAAGTCGTCCTGGTGCCGCCCGCTTCGCGGCTGACCCGCGCCGAGGAGCTGGTGACCGCCCGCGGCCTCACGTTGATCCCGCCGTACGACCACCGCCATGTCATCGCCGGGCAGGGCACGATCGGGCTGGAAATCGTCGAAGACCTGCCCGATGTGGACCTGGTTCTCGTACCCGTGGGCGGCGGCGGGCTGGCGTCCGG
>DASRRF010000392.1:0-4640 GCA_035695905.1 Micromonosporaceae bacterium
GTGCGGTACGTCGATGACAGCAAGGCGACGAACCCGCACGCGGCGTACGCGTCCTTGACGGCGTACCCGCGGATCGTCTGGGTGGCCGGCGGTCAGCTCAAGGGCGTGGACGTCGACGAGTTGGTGGCCGGCGTGGCCGAACGGCTGGTCGGCGCGGTACTACTCGGTGTGGACCGCGCGGAGATAGCCGCGGCGCTCGCGCGACACGCCCCGCACCTGCCGGTGGTGGACGTCGCGAGCACCGATGATGGGGCCATGGGGGAGGTCGTACGCGCCGCCGCGGGTCTCGCTCGGGCCGGGGACACCGTCCTGCTCGCCCCGGCGGCCGCCTCGCTGGACATGTACGCCAGCTACGCCAAGCGTGGTGAGGCGTTCGCCGCCGCGGTGCACGCGCTGCAGCCGGCATGAGGCCGCCGCCACCGCCGCGCGAGCGAGCCAACAGTGCGCCGCCGCGTGAGCGAGCCAGTCCCGAGACACCGCTGGCCGTGCTGCGCGGTCTGCTGGCCCGCCCACTGGCCTCGTACTACCTGCTGCTGTCCAGCTGCGGCCTGCTGCTGGTGATCGGGCTGACCATGGTCTTTTCGGCGACCAGCGTCAAGGCGTACAAGGAGCTCGGCAACGCGTACGCCTCGATCTCCAAGCAGTCGCTGTACGCCGCGGTCGGCCTGGTGGTGTTCTGGGTGTGCCAGCGGCTGCCGGCGCGCACCTACCGCTCGCTCGGCAAGCCCTTGCTGGTCGTCTCGATCAGCCTGCTCGTTGTGCTGGACGTGTTGTCGCTGCTGCAGTCCGCGAAGCTGGTCCGGTCGCCGCGACTCGGGCCGTTCCTCGCCGACGACCTGTGGCTGCACATCGGGCCGATCCAGGTGCAGCCGTCCGAACTGGCCAAGTTCGCGCTCGTGCTCTGGGGCGCGGATGTGTTGGTACGCAAGGGTTCCGCGATTGGATCATTGCGAGAGCTGGCCAACCCGCTGTTCGTCGGCGTGGCGGTGCTGTTCGCCCTGGTCGGCTACAACGATCTCGGCACCATGCTCTGCCTGCTGTTGCTGTTCGTCGGGATGCTCTGGGCGGCAGGCATACGGTTTCGGGTCTTCGCGTTGATGACCGCGGTCGCGCTCGGCGGCGTCGGGCTGCTGATCGTGGCCAAGCGCAGCTACCGGTGGGAACGGCTGTACGCGTTCGTCAACCCGAACGGTTGCGAGCAGGCCGGCTGCTACCAGGCGTTGCAGGGGCTCAAGGCGATCGCCCGGGGCAGCTGGTTCGGCGTCGGCCTGGGCAAGGGCAGCCTGAAATGGAACTGGCTGCCCAACGTGCACAACGACTTCATCTTCGCCGCGATCGGCGAGGAGCTCGGCGTGGTGGGCTGCCTCGTCGTACTCGCGCTGTTCGGGGTGTTGACCTACACCGGGTTGCGGATCGCCCGCCGGGTGGACGACCCGTTCCGCCGGCTCGCCGCCGCGGCGGTCACCGCGTGGATCGTCGGGCAGACGATGATCAATATCGGCGGCGTGGTCGGCCTGCTGCCGATCACCGGGCTGCCGCTGCCGTTCATCTCCGACGGGGGCAGCGCACTGGTGGTCGCGCTCGCCGCGGTCGGGATGCTCGCCTCGTTCGCCCGGGCCGAGCCGGACGCCGCCCGCGCGCTGCATGCCCGGCCGCCGGCCCGCTGGGTCCGGCTAGTCTGGGCTCCGTTGCCGCCGTTGCCTGTTCAGCGGGCCCCCCGGGAGAGGACACGAGTATGAAAAGCGTTGTCCTGGCCGGTGGCGGAACCGGCGGGCACATCTATCCATTGCTGGCCTTCGCGGACTGCCTGCGCCGGCACGATCCGGACCTTCGGATCACCTGCCTGGGTACCCCCAAAGGGTTGGAATCGGAAATCATCCCGCCGCGCGGCTACGACCTGCGGCATATCCCGGCGTACCAGCTGCCCCGCGCGGTGAACCTGAACCTCGTGCGCACCCCAGACAGGATGTGGCGGGCCGCGCGGGCCGCCCGCGCGGTGCTGGACGAGGTGGCCGCGGACGTCGTGGTCGGCTTCGGCGGGTACGTGTCGGTGCCGGCGTACCTGGCGGCCTGGCGGCGGCGCACCCCGATCGTGATCCACGAGGTCAACGTCCCGCCCGGGGTGGCCAACCGGCTCGGCATGCGGTTCACCCGGCACGTCGCGGTCGGCTTCGCGCACCAGCCGCAGCAGGTGCCCGCGTTGCGCGGGGCGCGGGTGGTGGGGGTACCGCTACGCAGCGCGATCGCCACGCTGGACCGGCCGGCCCGGCGCGCCGAAGCGCGGGCGCACTTCGGGCTGCACCCCGATCTTCCGGTGCTGTTCGTGTTCGGGGCGTCCCAGGGCGCCCGGGCGATCAACCTGGCGATGGCCGGCGCGGCCAAGGCGGTCACCACGGCCGGGGTACAGGTGCTGCATGTGATCGGCGCGCGCAACGAGGACGTGCCGATCCCGCCCGACCTGGCGGTGCCGTACGTCACCCGCAAGTTCATCGCCGAGATGGAGCTCGGGTACGCGGCGGCCGACCTCGCGCTGTGCCGGGGCGGCGCCATGACCTGCGCGGAGACCGCGGCGGTCGGCATGCCCGCGGTCTACGTCCCGCTGCCGTACGGCAACGGCGAGCAGCGCCGCAACGCGCTACCCGTGGTGCAGGCCGGCGGCGGGCTGCTGGTGGAGAACGCCGACCTGACCCCGGACTGGATCGAGCACACCGTGGTACCGCTGGCGCTCGACCCGGATCGGCTGGCCGCGATGGGTACCGCCGCGGCCGGGTACGGCCGGCGCGACGGCGACGAGCAGCTGCGCACCTTCATGCTGGAGGCGGTCACATGACCGCCGACGTACTTTTCTCCGCGGAGGCGGCAGAATGACCGGCGTCACCGCCGAAGACCTCGGCACGGTCCACCTGATCGGGATCGGCGGGGTGGGCATGAGCGGGCTGGCCCGCCTGCTGCTCACCCGTGGCATCCCGGTGACCGGCAGCGAGCTGCGCGAGTGGCCGGCGCTGGCCGGGCTGCGCGCGCTCGGCGGTACAGTGCACATGCAGCACTCACCGTCCAATTTGGACGGTGTGGACACCGTGGTGTACTCGACCGCCATCCCGCGGGACCATCTGGAGCTGGTCGAGGCGCGCCGGCGCGGACTGCGGGTACTGCACCGGTCCGAGGCGTTGGCCGCGGCGATGACCGGCCGGCGCACGATCGCGGTTGCCGGTACGCATGGCAAGACGACCACGACCTCGATGTTCACGTTGATCCTGCAGCACGCCGGGCTCGATCCGTCGTTCGTGATCGGCGGGGAGATCTCCGAGGTCGGATCGAACGGGCACCACGGCGGCGGCGAGCACTTCGTCGCCGAGGCGGACGAGAGCGACCGCTCGTTCCTGCTCTACCGGCCGTACGTGGCGATCGTCACGAACATCGACGCCGATCACCTGAACACGTACGGCGACCTCGCCGGGCTGAAGCGGGCGTTCGTCGAGTTTGGACGGTTGACCGACCCGGACGGGTTCGTGGTCGCCTGCGCGGACGACCCGGGTACCCGCGAGCTGGCCGAGATCCTGCGGGCCGAGGGCCGGACCGTGCACACGTACGGCGAAGCGGACGACGCCGACCTGCGCCTGTCCGAGATCTCCTCGTCCGTCAACGGGGTCCGCTATCTGGCCACAGTGGACGGCCAGTCGCTCGGCGAGATCGCGCTGCCGGTACCCGGCCGGCACCTCGGGCTGAACAGCGCGGGCGCGGTACTCACCGCGCTGCGGTTGGGCCTGGACCCGGAATCGGTGACCGAGGCGCTCGCGTCGTTCCCCGGCGTACGGCGGCGCTTCGAGCTCAAGGGCGTGGCGGACGGCGTACGGGTCTACGACGAGTACGCGTACCACCCGACCTCGATGACCGCCGCGCTGCACACGCTGCGCGAGGTGGCCGGGGAGGGCCGGCTGGTGGTGGTCTTCCAGCCGTACCGGGTGTACCGCACCCGCGATCTGCAGACCGAGATGGCCACCGCGCTGGCGATCGCCGACGAGGTCATCATGCTGGAGGTGTTCGGCCCCGGTGAGGTGCGCGAGCCCGGACAGGGCGGGGTGGCGCTGGTCGCCGCGGTCGACCTGCCGGAGGCGCGCAAGGTGTTCGTACCGTCCTGGGACGACGTAGCGGCCGAGGTGGTACGCCGGGCCGGCGAGGGCGACGTGGTGGTCACGATGGGCGCGCCGCCGATCTCGCTGATGGGCGACGACCTGCTGGCCGCGCTCGCCGGGCGGGCCGCCGAGCGGGGTGCCGGATCGGCCACCCCGGCCCGCGCGGCCTACCTCGCCCGGCACTCCCGCGAGCAGTCGTGAACCCGCGTCCGGCCCGGCGCTGGCGGCTGGTGCGGGCCCGCCCGGACGCGGTGCCGGCGTCGGTGCGGCGGTTCAACCAGCGCGCCCGGCAGTGGCGGAGGCAGGCCGCCGTCCCGTGGGCGGCGGGTGCGGCCGCGTTGCTCGCCGTCGGGCTGCTGGTCTGGCTCGTGTACGGGACAGCCGTGCTGGGCGTGCGCGAGGTGCGGGTCACCGGCGTGGAGATCCTCTCGCCGGACCAGGTGCGGATCGCCGCCGCGGTCCGGGCCGGTACGCCGTTGGCCCGGGTGAACCTGGCCGCGGTCCGCG
>DASRRF010000393.1:0-7804 GCA_035695905.1 Micromonosporaceae bacterium
GGGATACCACGCCGCCGACCGTACCCGGCACGCCGGTGGCGTCGGCGGTCACCTCGGCCGGCGCGACCCTGTCCTGGGCCGCGTCCACCGATACCGGCGGGAGCGGCCTGGCCGGATACACGGTGTCCCCGATGCAGGTCCAGTCGGCAACGAACACGGTGACCCTCACCGGCCTCACCCCGAGCACCACGTACCAGGTGACGGTGCGGGCCCGGGACAACGCCGGCAACGTCTCCGCACCGTCGGGTGTGGGCACGTTCACCACCGCGCCCGGGGGTGGCGGTGCTGCCTGCCGGGTGGCGTACTCGGCGCAGAACTGGGGCGGCGGCAACGGGTTCACCGCGAACGTGGTCATCACGAACACCGGCGGTACGCCGATCGACGGATGGACGGTGCAGTGGTCGTACGCCAACGGCCAGCGGGTGACCCAGATGTGGAACGCCACGTTCAGCCAGCCGGCGGCCACCGTGGCCGCCACGAACATGGACTACAACCGGACCATCGGGGCCGGTGGTGGTACCGCGAACTTCGGCTTCAACGGGTCGTGGAACGGCGTCACGAACACCAACCCGGCGTCGTTCACGCTCAACGGGGTCGGCTGCCCGCCCGGCTGACCGGGGCGGAAACCGACATCAGGCGGCCCCGGGCGGAAACGTCCCGGGGCCGTTTTCCGAACGCACGCGGCATCACTGGGATCCCGCATACGATTCGCCTGGTACCAACAACGGGGGGCGGGCCATGGCGGAATCCGTTGGTGTCCAGGTAGCCCAGGGGCCGGCGCAACACGGCCGGCATCCCGGCCTGGCGCTCGCCGTCATCACGTGTGCCCAGCTGATGATCGTGCTGGATGCGACGATCGTGAACATCGCGCTGCCGCAGATGCAGCGCGCGCTGGGCTTCTCCGATACCGGCCTGTCGTGGGTGCTCAACGCGTACACGTTGACGTTCGGCGGTCTGCTCCTGCTGGGTGGGCGGGCCGGCGACATCCTGGGCCGCCGGCGGATGTTCATGATCGGTATCCTGATCTTCGTGCTCGCCTCGCTGCTCGGCGGTTTCGCGCAGTCGGCCGGGTGGTTGCTGGCCGCCCGCGCGCTGCAGGGTGTCGGCGGTGCCATCGCGTCGCCGACCGCGCTGTCGCTGATCAGTACGAACTTCGAGGAGGGGCCGGAGCGCAACCGCGCCTTCGGGGTGTTCGCCGCGGTGTCCGGTGCGGGCGCGGCGATCGGCCTGATCGCCGGCGGCATGCTCACGTCGTGGCTGTCCTGGCGGTGGACGCTGTTCGTCAACGTGCCGATCGGCCTGGTGCTGGTCCTGCTGGTACCGCGGTACATCCGGGAGTCCGAGCGGCACCTGGGCCGGTTCGACTTCGCCGGCGCGCTGACCTCGACGGCCGGCATGGTCACCCTCGTGTACGGCTTCATCCGGGCCGCGGACAAGGGCTGGAGCGACACGCTGACGCTGGTCTCGTTCGGGCTGGCGGTCGTGCTGCTGGTCGCTTTCGTGCTCATCGAGCGGCGCACGGAGCAGCCGATCACGCCGCTGCACATGTTCGGCAACCGCAACCGGTCGGCCAGCTACGTCATCATGTTGATTTTCGCGGCGGCGATGTTCGGGATGTTCTTCTTCCTCACCATCTTCGTGCAGAACGTGTTCGGCTACAGCCCGTTGCGCACCGGGTTCGCCTTCCTGCCGATCACCGCGGCCATCGCGCTCACCGCGCAGATCGCGTCGCAGGTGCTGCCGAAGACGGGTCCGAAACTGCTGTTGATTATCGGCGCGGCGCTCTCCGCGGTCGGGCTGATCCTGCTCGCCCGGATCACCGGCGCAAGCTCGTACGTCACCGGCCTGTTGATCCCGATGCTCCTGTTCGGCTTGGGCATGGGCTTCATCTTCGTACCCGTCACGATCGTCGCACTGTCCGGTGTGGACAACCAGGAGTCGGGTGCGGCCTCCGGCATGCTGAACGCGACCCAGCAGGTGGGTGGTTCGCTCGGGCTTGCGGTTCTGGTGACCGTCTTCGGTACGGCGAGCCGCAACGAGGCCGGTGTGCAGGTCAAGTCGTTCCTCGCCACGGCGAGCCCGGAACAGGTCGCGCTGTTCCAGAAGACCGGCCGGCTGCCCGAACCGTTCGCCAGTCAGGTGCTGGCCCACGGCGTCTCCGCGGCGTTCCGGCTCGCCGCACTGCTCGCGATCGCCGCGCTGGTGGTGACCGTGGTCGGGGTGACCTCGAAGCGTCCGGCTACCGCCGGGCCGGCGTGATCGCCGCGATCACCTGGGCGGCGAAGCCTTCGCTGATCCCGCCCTCGCGGACCCGATCGGCCACCTTCCGGCGTACCGCCGAGGTGTCCGCGCCGTCCGGCAAGCCCTGGATGACCTGGCGCAGGTCGAGCGCGACGTCCGGGCGGATCTCGCCGGCCGCCTCGCCGGTCCGCAGCAGATCGAGCACACCCGCGGTGGCCGCCGGAGGCGCTGCCGACACCGCGGGCGCTGGACCGGGCAGCGGACCCGGTACCCGGTGCGGCACGACCGTCGCGCCGATGGCGACCGCCGCCGCGACGGCCACCGCGCACACGCCGGCCGCCAGCGCGGGCCGGCCCCGGGAGGCGCGCAGCCGGGCCGCGACCTGGTATGCAGTCGGTCGTTGGGTGGGATCCCGGGCGAGGCAGCGCACGCACAGGCCGGCGATACCGCGCGGCAGGCCGGGCACCCGGTCCAGCCGCGGCGCCCGGGTCTGCCCGGCCGCGCGGACCAGGTCGTCCCAGGTCTCCGCGCGGTACGGCGGGTGCCCGGCGAGCATCTCGAACAGCAGTACGCCCAGCGAGTAGACGTCGCTGGCCGGCCGGGCCGGTACCCCGTCCAGCCGCTCCGGCGCAACGTAGGTCGGCGTACCGAACGTCGTACCGTCCTCGTCCTCGTCGGGTGCGCCGGTGCGGGTGGCGATGCCGAAGTCGAAGACCTTGGCGCCGGCCGCGGTGAGCATGATGTTGTCCGGGGTGATGTCCCGGTGCACGATGCCCAGCCGGTGCGCGGCGGCGAGCGCGGCGGCCACCTGCGCGCCGATCCGTGCCGCCTCGGTCCACGGCAGCGGTCCCGCGGTCAACCGCGCGGCCAGCGGTTCGCCGTCCAGCACCTCCATCACCACGAAGGCGATCGGCGCGCCATCCGCCCCGTACCCCTCGGAAAAGTCATGCACGGCCGCGACATGCGGATGGACCAGGCGCGCCGCGGACCTGGCCTCGTCCCGGACCAGGCGGCGCAGCGCCGGGTCGGCGGACAGGGACGGGGCGAGCGCCTTCACCGCGACGACCCGGTCGAGCACCTCGTCGCGGGCTCGCCAGACCACCGACATGCCGCCGGCGCCGATCTGGTCGATGAGCCGGTACCTGCGGGCCAGCAGCACACCGGCGCTGAGGGGATCCATCGTCATCGAGCTTAGTGGCCGAACCGTTACCGGCGCCGGTCGGCCGAGATCTGGACAGGGAGCCGATGCAAGCGCTTACATGGCAAGAGTCCGGGGTAAGGAGGACAAACGATGTACGTGTCCATCTCGTCATTGGAGGACCGACCATGATCGAGCGCACCCGCCGCCGGGCACTCGCGCTGGCGGTACCGGCAGTCGCGGCATTGGTGGTGCTGGCTTCCTGTGGGAACAAGTCGGGCGACAAGGCTGGGCCGGTACCGACGCTGACCGGCGACTGCGCCAAGTACCAGGCGTTCGCCGGCCACGCCGGCAAGACCGTGTCCATGTTCGCCTCGATCATCAGCCCGGAGTCCGACTCGCTGCAGAAGTCCTGGTCGGAGTTCAGCCAGTGCACCGGCATCAAGATTAACTACGAGGGCTCCAACGACTTCGAGTCCCAGCTGCAGGTTCGGGTCAGCGGCGGCACCGCGCCGGACTTCGCGATCATCCCGCAGCCCGGCCTGCTCCAGCAGATGGTCAAGACCGGCAAGGTGGTCAAGCCGCCGGCGATGACCGTGACGAACGTCGACAAGTACTGGAACAAGGCCTGGAAGGCGTACGGGACGGTCAACGGCACGTTCTACGCGGCCCCGATGAGCGCGAACATGAAGTCGCTGGTCTGGTACTCGCCGAAGGCGTTCACCGCGGCCAACTACAAGGTGCCTACCACCTGGGCGGACATGATGTCGCTCAGCGACACGATCGCGGCCACCGGCAAGAAGCCGTGGTGCGGCGGGATCGGCTCGGGTACCGCCACCGGCTGGCCGGCCACCGACTGGATCGAGCAGATCGTGCTGCGTACCGGCGGCGGCGACGTGTACGACAAGTGGGTCAGCCACGACATCAAGTTCAGCTCGCCCGAGATCAAGAAGGCGATGGAGACGCTGCAGGGTTGGATGCTGAACCCGAAGTACGTCAACGGCGGGTTCGGCGATGTGAAGTCGATCGCCACCACCACGTTCCAGGACGCCGGCAAGCCGATCCTCAACGGCAGCTGCTTCATGCTGCAGCAGGCGTCGTTCTACGGTGCCCAGTGGCCCAAGGGTACGAAGATCGCCGAGGATGGCGACGTGTTCGCGTTCTACCTGCCGGGGATCGAGTCGTCGGTGAGTACCCCGGTGGTCGGCGGCGGCGAGTTCGCCACGGCGTTCGCCAACCGGCCCGAGGTCCAGGCAGTGCAGAACTACCTGACCACACCGGAGTGGCACACGAGCCGGATCAAGGCGGCGACCGGGTGGGTATCCGCGAACCAGGGTGCCGACCAGACCGCCTACACCGACCCGATCGACAAGCTGTCCGCGAAGTACCTCACCGACCCGAACGCGACCTTCCGGTTTGACGCGTCCGACCTGATGCCGGCCGCGGTCGGCTCGGGCCAGGAGTGGAAGTCGATGACCGCGTGGTTCGCCGAGGGCAAGTCCATCGAGCAGGTCACCAAGGACATCGACGCGGCCTGGCCGAGCTGATACTGGTACCCGTGGCAAGCCGTGGCCCGGCCGGACTGTCCGGGCCACGGCACCGGCCGTACGAAGGGACGACCGCCGATGGCCGACGTGCTCGTCAAGTTCACCAACACCTTCGGCGCGGTGGCGGGATTCCTCGCCATCCTGCTGCTGGTGTTCTACGCGGCCGGCCGGGTCACCGGCCGGATCTCCCGCCCGCTGACCGTCGCCGTCTTCCTCGGCCCGGCCATCGTCCTGCTGGTGGTCGGCCTCGTCCTGCCGGCGTTCAACACATTCGTGCTCAGCTTCAAGAACGCCGACAGCGACAAGTACGTCGGCGGCACGAACTACACCTGGGCGTTCACCAGCGACTCGATCCGGCACGTACTCACCAACACGTTGCTGTGGATCATCGTGGCCCCGGTGCTCACCACGATCCTCGGGTTGACCATGGCGGTCCTCGTCGACCGGATGAAGCGCCAGGCGGTGTACAAGTCGCTGATCTTCCTGCCGATGGCGGTCTCGTTCGTCGGGGCGAGCTTCATCTGGCGCTTCGTGTACGAGGCGCGCGGGCCGGACCAGCCGCAGATCGGGCTGCTCAGCCAGCTGGCGATCGCGCTGGGCTGGAAGCACCCGCCGAACTGGATGCTCCAGCAGCCGCTCAACAACTACCTGCTCATGGTGATCATGGTCTGGGTGCAGACCGGCTTCGCGATGGTGGTGCTCTCCGCCGCGATCAAGGCGATCCCCGATGAGATCACCGAGGCGGCCCGGATGGACGGCGCGCAGGCCGGCACGCTGTTCTGGTACGTCACCGTACCGATGATCCGCAACACGCTGGTCGTGGTGCTGACCACCGTGATGATCACGACGTTGAAGGTTTTCGACATCATCCGGACGATGACCGGCGGCAACTTCGGCACCCAGGTACTGGCGAACGAGATGTACGCGCAACGGTTCACCCAGTTCAACACCGGGCGGTCCGCCGCGCTCGCGGTGATCCTGTTCGCCGCGGTGCTGCCCCTGGTCGGCTACAACATCGTCCAGCTGCGGAAGGAGCGTGCCAACCGATGAGCGTTGAAGCGGTCACCGCGCAAGACGCCACGACCAAGCCGCCCGAGCCGGCGGTCAAGGCGGTTCGGCGCGCGTTCAGCAGCCCGATGGCGTCCCTGGTGGTCCTCGTGATGACCGTGCTGTGGACGATCCCGACCTTCGGCCTGTTCATCACGTCTATCCGTCCGGCGCAGGATGTCGCCACCACCGGCTGGTGGACGTTCTTCAGCCACCCCAGCGCCACCCTGGACAACTACCGGACCGTGCTGTTCCAGAACAGCTTCGGCAACAGCGCGGGCCTGGCGCCGTTCCTGGTCAACTCGTTGGCGATCACCGTTCCGGCGACGCTGTTCCCGCTGACCATTGCGGCGATGGCCGCCTACGCGCTGGCCTGGACGCGGTTCAGGGGCAGCGACACCATCTTCTTCACCATCTTCGCGCTGCAGGTCGTGCCGCTGCAGATGGCGCTGATCCCGCTGCTGCGCCTGTTCTCCGAGGGCTGGCACATCGGTGCCGTCACGGTGTTCTCGGGGTTGCCGGGCGAGTCGTACGCCCGGATCTGGCTCGCGCACACGATGTTCGCCCTGCCGCTGGCGGTCTTCCTGCTGCACAACTTCATCGCCCAGCTACCGCGGGACGTGATGGAGGCGGCGATGGTCGACGGAGCCAACCACTTCAAGGTCTTCCGGACCATCGTGCTGCCACTGTCCACCCCCGCGCTCGCCTCGTTCGCGATCTTCCAGTTCCTCTGGGTCTGGAACGACCTGCTGGTCGGCCTCACGTTCGCCGGCGGCAGCCAGAACGTGACGCCGATGACCGTCCGGCTGTCCCAGATCGGCGGGACGTTCGGCGCCAACTGGGAGCAGCGCACCGCCGCCGCGTTCGTCACGATAGTCATCCCGTTGGCGGTCTTCTTCGCCCTGCAGCGCTACTTCGTCCGCGGCCTGCTCGCCGGCAGTGTCAAGGGTTAGTGAGTGGCGACGATCGACGACGTCGCGCGACTAGCCGGGGTCTCCACGGCGACGGTCTCCCGGGCGCTGCGCGGCCTGCCGGAGGTCACCGAGCCGACCCGGACCAGGGTGCTGGACGCGGCCGAGCGGCTCGGGTACGTGGCGTCCCCGAGCGCGTCCCGGCTGGCCGGCGGCCGTACGCTCGCGGTGGCCGTGGTCGTACCGCGGATCACACGGTGGTTCTTCGCCACCGTCGTCGAGGCCGCCGAGGAGACGCTCCAGCAGGCCGGGTACGACCTGATGCTGGTCAACCTCGGCGGCCGGGAACGGGCCCGCCGTACGCTGTTTCGCTCCGCCGCGCTGCACAAGCGGGTCGACGCGGTCATGCTCGCGGCCACCCCGCTGCACCCGGAGGACCTGCCCGCGGTCGCCGGGCTCGGCATCCCCGGGATCACCGTCAGCTCGGGTACCGACGTACCCGGCTGGCCGAGCGTACGGATCGACGACGCGCAGGCGGCCCGTACCGCCACCGAACACCTGATCGCCCTCGGCCACCGGCGGATCGCACACATCTGCGGCAACCCGGCCGACGAGCTCGCGTTCACCACGCACATCGACCGCCGGCACGGCTACCGGGAGGCGATGCGGGCGGCCGGCCTGCAACCCACCCCGGACCTGTACGTCGAGGCCGACTTCACCGTCGCCGGGGGAGCCCGCGGTACGGCCGAACTGCTGGCCCGCGGCGAGCCGCCGACCGCCATCTTCGCCGCGTGCGACGAGATGGCGATGGGTGCGCTGGCCACCCTTCGCTCGGCCGGGCTGCGGGTACCCGAGCGGGTGAGCGTGATCGGCATCGACGACCACGACCTGGCCGGCGTGGTCGGGCTGAGTACGGTTGC
>DASRRF010000394.1:0-5899 GCA_035695905.1 Micromonosporaceae bacterium
CTCGACGGGCAACCGGGTGCGCATCGTTGGGCGCGCGATCGAGGGTGCTTCGAGCCACTGCATGCAGGGCACGCCGCTGGTCATCGACCGGGTGGACGCCGCGTAGCCCGGTCAGGGAAGGCGGGTCCGGTCGAAGGGCAGGAATCCCTCCGCGCTAAGCGCTGCCAGCCCGATAGCCGGGAGGTCGGCGAGCGACCGGTAGATGAGGTAACGCGGGATCCATTCCGGTTGGAACTTGGCGTTGAAGCGGCGCAGGGTGTTCATCTGGATGCCGAACCGCCCTTCGAGGCTCTGGATGAGCAGCGCCTCCAGCGCCTGACCGGGCCGCCGCTCGACGGCCGGGTCGAAGAGCGAGCAGAACGCGGCGAAGTTGAGCGACATCTGGGATACGCCATGTGCCCTGGCCCAGTCGACGACCCCGACAATCATCGCTTCGTTGACCCCGTTCGGCCCGCCGGGCGTGCGGCGCATGGTGTCCAGGGACAGCGCCCGACCGGCCTGGCACTGCGTGTACCGCTGGAACGCGACCGGCTCCCCGGTGCGATCGCGACACACGACAATGAGGCAGTCCGGGTACGCACCGGTCAGTAGGTCACCGAGCGCCATGAAGTACCCGAACTCGCGGTGCTCGGCACGCTGTGCGCTGGCGACGCCGAGCAGCGTACGGCGCAGGGCGGGGTCCAGCTCGCGCTCCGGGAGGATCTGGGTGGTCGCACCCGCGTTCCGGGCGCGGTGAACGGCTTGCCGGACGTTGCGCATCCGCCGGCCATCGAGGGAGTACCGGTCAACGTTGATCACCGCCTCGGCGCCGATGTAGATGGCCCGGAGGCCCATCCGTTGGTAGAGCGGTAGCCGGTCGACCCGGGCACCGACCAGGGCGGGACGCCACCCGTGGCACTCGCAGAGGTCGAGGAACTCCCGTACGGCATCGGGAAAGTCGGCCGGGTCGCCGACCGGGTCGCCGGAGGCGAGGCCGACGCCGTTGACGTACCGGTAGCCGAGCGCGGCGTCCCGGCGCACCGAGAAGATCCAACGCTTGTCGTACCGGAGGATGAATGGGTCGAGGGTATCGCCGTCGGCGCGGTCCAGCAGGCGGCTCACCTCGTCCCGCTCGGTCGGCGGACCGCCGCCGCGCAACGCGACCGGGGCGAGCGCGATCAGCAGCAGGGTGCTGACCGTGGCCATGCCCATGGCGGTCAGCGAAACGGGGAACCAGTGTCCAAAGTGGCCAGTGATGGGCGCCGGGCCGGGAAGACCGGCCAGGCCGGCGGTTACCTCGCCGGCCACCCGGCGTGGGGTGAGCGCCGTGCCCCGACTCGCCTGCCAGACCAGCCCGATGACGCCGTACCCGAGGTCCAGGGTGACCATCGCAACGGCGATCCTGCCGAGGGTGCCGAGCCGGCCCGGTGGTAGCGGCACGACGAACAGGGATCGCCGCCACCAGAGCACACCGGCCAACGCGGCGGTAACCGCGGCCTCCTCGACGGCGAACCCCTTGGCCAGATGCGTCAGGCTCGCGGCGACCAGCAGGGCGATGGTGGCGTGACAGGCCAACCGCCGCCGCTGGGCCACGCCGCGGCCGACCAGGATCAGCCCCAGGCCGACCAGGATAGCCGCGCCGGTGGCCAGGCCGGTGCCTTCGACGGTCAGCAGCTCCTCCGCCAGCCGGACCCGGCCACGCCACGGCGGAAACAGCGCGGACGCAACGGTTGTGGCGCCGGCAGCCATGACGAGCAGGCCGAGAAGCCGGGCCTGGGCGACCGCCGAACCCACCTGGGCCACGCTGCTCCTCCCCGCCGCAGAACCGGACCACAATCCGGCCCGCGGATTGGACCTTATCGCGCCGGCCGATCCCGGTGAGGCTTGTCGTATGACGACAGCGATGACGATGAACCGGCTGGACGGGCAGCTCCTCCGCCGCGGCGATGCCGGATACGACGACGCCCGCACGGTGTGGAACGCGATGGTGGACCGGACCCCGCGGATGATCATTCGCTGCGCGAGCGTCGCCGACGTGGTGTCCGCCGTGCGAACCGCCCGGGAGCTCGATCTGGAAGTCGGTGTGCGTTGCGGCGGACATAGTGTTCTCGGCTTGGCCGTACCCGATGATGGCTTGATGATTGACCTCACGCCGATGGGTGGGGTACGGGTCGACCCGGTGCGGCGCCGGGCGTGGGTCCAGGGTGGCGCGCTGCTCGGTGCGCTGGACAACGCGGCACAGCGGTACGGGCTGGCGACAACCGCCGGAAACGTATCGCACACCGGCGTCGGCGGGTTGACCCTCGGCGGGGGGATGGGCTGGCTCGCCCGGCAGTACGGTCTTGCCTGTGACAACGTCGCCTCCTTCGAGATGGTGACCGCGGACGGCACCGTGGTCCGGGCGAGCCAGCACGAGAACCCGGACCTGTTCTGGGGGCTGCGCGGCGGTGGCGGCAACTTCGGCGTGGTCACCGAGTTCGAGTTCCGGCTCCACCCGGTGGGCACACAGACGCTCGTGGCCGAGTACGCGTACCCGTTCGAGCAGGGTCCGTCGGTGCTTCGCGGATGGCGGGACCTGAACGCGCAAGCACCACGCCAGGCCACCTTCACCGCTAGCCTGGGCCGCGATGGTCTGGTCACCGTCGGGTTCGTCTGGGTCGGCGACCCGGAACAGGGCCGGCGGCTGCTCCCGGCGATGCGCGCACTGGGCCGCCCGGTGGCGCAGCGGGTATCCGAACCGTCCTATCTGGAGCTTCAGCGCAGGGACGACACCGTCGCGCGGCATGCCATCCGGAGGTACTCGAAGGGGCACTACCTACGGCAGTTCCCGGACGAGGCGATCGACGCGTTCCTGCTGCGGGGCACTGTGGACGGTCACGGCGATAACCTGCCGAACGTCGGGCTGCAGGCGTACGGTGGCGCGATCGCCGACGTACCTGATGAGGAGAGCGCGTTCAGCCACCGGGGAACGATGTACGAGTACGGCACCGGCACCAGGTGGACCGATCCCGCCGAGGATCACGCCCGGACGGCCGTCGCCCGGCGGTGCGCCGCGGCACTCGACCCGTTCGCCAGCGGCGTGTACGTCAACGCGCTCAGCGACGAAGGAGCCGCGGGGGTTCGCCGCGCCTACCCGGCGGCCAAGCTCGCCCGGTTGACCGCGTTGAAGGACGCGTACGACCCGCAGAACGTGTTCCACCTGAACCACAACATCCGGCCCAGCGCCCTGGCCGAAGGCTGACCGCCGCCGTGAACGCCACGAACTGGGCCGGCAACGTCACGTACCGGGCGGCGCGGGTGTTGCGACCGTCCAGTGTGGACGATCTGCGGCGAGTCGTGGCGTCGGGCGAGCGGGTCCGCGCTGTCGGCACCGGCCACTCGTTCAGCGCGATCGCCGACACCTCGGGTGCGCTCGTGTCGCTGGCCGGCCTGCCATCCACAATGGACATTGATGTCGAGCGGCGAACCGTTACGGTAGCCGCCGGGGTACGGTACGCGGAGTTGGCCGGGTACCTCAACGCGGCCGGCTACGCCCTGCGCAACCTCGCCTCGCTACCGCACATCTCGGTGGGTGGGGCATGCCAGACGGCGACGCACGGCTCGGGGGACGGCAACGGCAACCTGGCTACCCAGGTTGCCGCCGTATATCTCGTCACCGCCGCCGGAGATCTCGTGACCATATCGAGGGGTACGGCGGACTTCCCGGCGATCGTGGTCGGACTCGGTGCGGTCGGCATCGCCGCCGGCCTCACCCTGGACGTCGTACCCGCCTTCGCCATCGAGCAGTACGCCTACCACGACCTACCCCGTACCGAGTTCGACCGCCGCCTCGACGAGGTGTTCGGCGGTGGCTACAGCGTCAGCGTGTTCACCGATTGGACCGGCAATCGGATGAACCAGGTGTGGCTGAAGCGGCTCGCGGGCGAACACCCGCCCCCGCGCCGGTGGTTGGGTGCCACGCTGGCCGACCGCGCGTGCCACCCGATCGCCACGATGCCCGCGGCCACCTGCACGGAACAGCTCGGCGTATCCGGGCCGTGGCACCTGCGGTTGCCGCATTTCCGGCCCGGGCACACGCCGAGCAGCGGAAGGGAGCTTCAGACCGAGTACTTCGTGCCCCGCGAGCGGGCCGTCGAGGCGCTTGCCGCGCTGGACGAAGTACGCGACCGCATCGCCGCGGTGCTTCAGATCTCGGAGATCCGTACCGTTGCGGCCGACGACCTCTGGCTGAGCCCGAGCTACCGGCGCGCCAGCGTGGCGATTCACTTCACCTGGGTGCCCGACCAGCCCGCGGTGACCCGGGTGCTGGCCGCGATCGAGGAGAGGCTGGCCCCGTTCGAGGCGAGACCGCATTGGGGAAAGCTCTTCACCATCGAGCCGGCCGCGGTGTGCCGGCTCTACCCTCGGCTCCCGGACTTCCGCCAACTGCGGCATCGGTACGACCCGGCAGGTAAGTTCCGCAACGAGTTCGTCGACCGCTACCTGGCGGGCTAGACGCGGGCCGCCAACCTCTCGAACTCCGCTTGACCGCCGGCGAACAGGAAGTCGGAGTTCTGGGTCAGCGCGATCGCCACGAGGCCCCGGCCGGGGTGGTTGAACCACGACGTACCGTACCCGCCACTCCAACCGTACCGGCCGGGAGTCGGCGATACGTCGTCCGGCGTGGTGACGACGGCCATGCCGTAACCCCAGCCGCGGCCGGCGAGCGCCGGCCCACTCGTCGCCATCTGTTCGGGCGTCAGGTGGTTGGTCGTCATCAGCTCAACCGACGCCTCCGAGAGCAGCCGCCGATCCCGGTGAACGCCGCGGTTGAGCAGTAGCCGGGCGAACGCCAGGAAGTCGTCCACTGTCGACAGTAGACCCGCCGAGCCGGCGGGAAACACCGGTGGCCGGGGTCCACTCGTCGCGCGGCGAACCGGCCTGCGGCTCGACCTTCCCGGTCGCCGCGTTCGTCATGTAGTAACCGGGCAGCCCGGAGAGCCGCTCGGCGGGCATCCAGAAGCCGGTGTCCTTCATGCCCAACGGCTCGAAGATGCGGGCGCTGAAGAAGTCCCCGAGCGGCTGACCGGCGGCGCGGGCAACAAGGACACTGAGCACCAGCGAACCGGCGTTGTACTGCCACATCTGGCCGGGCTGATGCATAAGTGGCAGCGTGCCGAACCGCTCGATCCACTCGTCCGGGTTGTGCGGCGTACGCGGGTCCGGCGGTCCCATGACAAGGTTCATGTCGTGGGCCGCGGTGATGACCGGGTACGGCGGTTCGAAGCTGGGCTCGAAGACCATGCCGTATCCGAGCCGGAACGTCAGCAGGTCGTCAACTGTGATCGGGCGATCGGCCGGGACGGTGTCATCGAGCGGGCCGTCGATGTGGTTGAGCACCCTGCGGTTGGCCAATTCAGGCAGCAACCGGTCGACCGGCTCATCCAACGCCAGTTTGCCGTCCTCCACCAGCAGCATCGTCGCCGCAGCAAGGACCGGCTTCGTCATCGAGGCGATCCGGAAGATCGTGCCGCGGCGCATCGGGTCAACGCCGCCGAACGCGGTCACCCCGATCGGGTCGACGTGAACATCGTCGCCGTGCGCGACGAGGGTCACCATGCCAGGAAACTGGCCGCCGGCGACCCGGGCCGCCATCGCTTCGTGCAACTGGTCGAGCGCGGTCATAGCCTACCCCCGAGTCCACAGTGGAGGATCTTCCATCGACTACCCGGCAGAATACCCTGCGCGGGCCTCGAACACGGCCCGCTCACGCTCGTTGCGGGTCATCGCGGCGGCGCGCCCGAACTCCGTACGGGCCTCGTCCTGCCGGCCCAACCTGGCCAGCAGGTCACCACGTACGGCGGGCAGCAACGGGTAGTTCGGCAGGGCGGCGGCGGCCACCAGGGCGTCCACAATCTCCAGCCCGTGCTCGGGTCCGCGC
>DASRRF010000395.1:0-2419 GCA_035695905.1 Micromonosporaceae bacterium
CGAGCGGATCACCGTCGGGTCCGGCGATGATCCCGACGAGGGCGAGGATCAGCGTGGCCGTTCCCTGGAAGAGCTCCGCAGGATCCGCGGCTGCGCGCGTTTGCTCCGGATCGGGGTGTGGTCCACCGTGACCAGCCAAGAGCAGAGCCGCAGCCTCGCAGACCGCGCCGGCCGGTTCTTCGTCTGCACATGACGACGGTGGAGGAGTCAACACTGCACAAGTCTCGCACCCGAGGGGACTGACGAGGCTCGACCGAGGCAGCGGCATCGCCGCCAGCGCGCGCGCCTAGACCACTGTCGCCGCGATCCGCCGGCTAGCACCCCGATACTGCGCAGGACGCTCGCAGCAGGCCGTGGGCGGTGGACGCATCTGACCCGAATCCACGAGTAACGGTGTGAGTTGATCTCTATCGCAGTTGTTGATCTTCGTGGCGGTGTTTTCCGGTGTGGGGTCATGCTGCCGGCCCGGGTGGTCCGCGCCGGGTTCGCGGGTTCCGGTGGGTGTCGGGGCTGGGGGGCCGGGTGGTCAGGACGGTGTGGGGAGGGCGCGCAGTCGGGCGAGGATCTCGGCGAGCAGTTGCTGGCCGGGGGGTAGTCGTAGGGTGAGGCCGCGGGCGTGGCGGATCAGCCGGGCGGGGACGCGGACCAGCCGCCACCGCAGGGTGGCGATCATGGCTTGGCCGTCGCGTAGGCCGTGGCCGGCCAGCGTGCCGTCGGGTCGTTCGGTGGCGGTCAGCTGGTGCAGCCAGCCGGCGATGGCAGCGGCCAGCAGCGCGCCCCACATCCAGGCGGTGTTGATCTCCCGGTAGCCGGAGGGCAGGTGCCGCAGGGCCGCGCCGTGCTTGCTGTCCCGGAAGATGTTCTCGATGCTGGTGCGGTGCCGGTACCAGTGCTCGACCGCGGCCGCCTTGTCCGGTGTGGACACGTCGAGATTCGTGAGGATGAACGAGTAGCAGTACACGGCATCGGCCTGCTCCAGCTCGGCCAGGGGTAGGGCACGCTGGTCGGGGTGCAGGGTCCGCCGGCGGCGAGAGCGGGGATCGGCCGAGACCTGCCCGGCGGCGACGTCGAGGCGGACCCGGCGGACCAGCAGCTCGGTGTCCGCCGGCCACCAGTCCGGCCGGTAGTCCGCGACCGCGACCTGTGCGGCGGTCATGTCGACCGCATCGACCCAGTCGTTCTCGGCGATACCGGCCAGTATCCTCCACAGTGGAGCGATCCGCTTCGCCCCGATCGCGAACCCGATCTTCTGCTCGTGCGCGGCGCGGGCCAACTCGCCGGCGAAGTACCCGGCATCCGCGCGCATCCGCACCTGCCCGGCCCGCGCCGCGGGTGGCAGCGCGGAAAGCGCCCGGCGCAGCAGATCCGGCGCGCCCGGGCGGGGGTCGATGTCCCCGGCCAGCAGATCGGCCGCCAGCACCGTGCCCGTCTCCGCCCAGCTGGCCACGTGCGGCCGCCCGACCCGCTGCCCCTGATGGTTGTAGGCCACGCCGCGCTTCTTCCGGCCGTAGACCTCGACGTCGGTGGTGTCCAGGTCGATGGTCACCTGCTCGGCCAGCGTCGCCGCCCGCCGCGCCGGCAGCATCGCCAGCATCCGCGCGGTAGCCGCCGCGACCCCGCGCTCCACCGCCGCCCACTGCCTGGCGGTCATCCGCCGGGCCAACCCGCCCGCGG
The DNA here is from genome assembly GCA_035695905.1 of Micromonosporaceae bacterium. GTDB lineage: Bacteria > Actinomycetota > Actinomycetes > Mycobacteriales > Micromonosporaceae > EFPC-2. Next base: position 1,675 of record DASRRF010000395.1, read on the forward strand.
TCGAGGTAGCCAGCCCCGGCACCGGCGAGATCGCCTGCCCGGCTGCATCAGCACGCTGGCGGTCCAACCCGACCTGGAAGTCCTCCCCAGCCAGCTGCGCGGCAGCAATCCCGACCAGCAGCCCCCCAGCGTCCAAGCCCCGGTCCCGCTGCTTGATCGGCCCCACCGCCGCATCCAGCCCGGCCACCACGTCCAACCGTTCCACCAGCTCGCTGACCGCCGCCATCCCAGCCACCGGCGTCAACGACCGGTCCGCCGCGCCCACCCGAACCCGCTGCGCTCCCCGACGGCGTCGACCACGTAGTCTGCTCACCAGATAGGTGCCTTCCACTGAGACGATCTTTGGCTATCGCAAACCACGATCATCCCAGCTCAGGACGGCACCTATCGCCATCTCCGCCGCCGTGTCGCCGCACTACTCGTGGATTCGGGTCTGAGCCGATCGGGCTCCAGCCACCACCCATCGCAGCAGTCTCCCTTCTCGGTCCGTCCGGTCCCGCACCCGGACAGCCGTCGGCCCGCCATGGGCTCCATCTTCATGTCTTCGGGTCTTCACGCTTGAGCGTGTCGGTGCAGGATCGCGTCCCAGCTCGGCATGAGGTCGAGGAGTTCGGCGACGGGCAGCTCGACGCCTAACCTGCGGCAGTCGTCGAGCACGTTCGATGCACGTTCGGCTGGATAGTCCGGGCTGTACTCCAGCAGCGACTCCGTCGCGCCGTCATCGCAACGGTACAGGCCGTAGAGG
>DASRRF010000396.1:0-5364 GCA_035695905.1 Micromonosporaceae bacterium
GCCTCCTGTTGGTCCTCCCCCGAACGGCGGTGGCGCCGCGTAGCTGGCCGCACGGTGGCGGCTGAGCCGCTACCGCGCGGCGGCGCCGCGGAGTACCAGGGCCACCCCGCCCAGCGCACACGCCCGCTCGGCAAGCTCCCCGGCGCCCACCTGTACGGCCGCCATCGCCGCCGGCATCGCGGACTCGGTCAGCCCGCGGCGCAACGGTTCCAGCATCAGGTCGGTGGCCCCGCCCAGCTCCCCGCCGAGCAGCACCCGGTCCGGGTTGATCAGGTTGACCAGGCCGGACAGCGCGATCCCGATCAGCGCACCGGCGTCGCTGAGCAGCCGCCGGCACGCCGGGTCCCCGTTGTTCGCCAGCCGGATCAGGTCTGATACATCGGCCAGCTCGGGGTAGGTCAGCCGGGCCTGCTCGACCAGTGCCCGCCCGCCCGCGGAGAGCTCGACGCAGCCCCGGTTGCCGCAGCGGCACACCGGACCGCGGGCGTCGATTGTCACGTGGCCCAGCTCACCGGCGGTTCCGGCACTGCCGACGAACAACCGTCCATCTAGGACGATGCCGGCGCCGATGCCGGTAGCGAGTTTCACGTAGACCAGTACCGGGCAGCCGCGGCCGGCCCCCCACTGGTACTCCCCGAGCGCGCCGAGGTTCGCGTCGTTGCTGAGCAACACCGGTACGCCGAGCCGGCCGGCGAACTCCTCGGCCGGCAGGAGGTGCTCCCAGCCGGGCAGCAGCATCGGTGAGCCGATCCGCCCGGTCAGTGTGATCGGTGCCGGGATGCCGAGCCCGACGCCGATCACGTCGGTACGATCAGCGTCCACTTCGGACAGTACCCGGCCCACGAGCTCGGCACCGAGGTCCAGTACCGGACCCGGGTTGTCGTCGGCATCCTCGACCAGGCGTACCGCCTGCTCGGCCAGGATCTCGTGGCCCAGGTCGGCGATGGCCACCCTGATGTGGCGGCGCCCGACGTCCACGCCGACCGCGAGCCCGGCCGTGCGGGTCAGCCGTACCACCGAAGCAGGGCGACCACCGGTGAGCCGGCCGGTACTCGTGCCCTCGACCGCGAGCCCGGCGGCGGCCAGTTCGGCGATCGTGGCGGTGACCGTGGGCCGGGACAGACCGGTCGCGGTGATGAGCTCCGCCCGGGTGCACGGCCCGAGTGTGCGCAGCGAATCGGCCACCCGGCGGGCGTTGCCGGCGAGGCCGGTGCTCCACAGGCCGGAAGCCCGGGTCGGCGCGACGCTCACGTTTGCGGATCCTCCAGTACCAAGCGACTTTTGTCAAAGTTATCAAGAAGGTAGCGGTGATCAGGGGCAAAAGCCACGCTGACCCAAGGGAGTTTGCCAGAGATCACGGCGAGGTAACGGACTTTGCTCTAACAGTTGACAGAAGTCTCGCCCGGGTGGAGGGTGCGAACAGATGCGGCCTCCGGGTCGGCTGCCCCCGGTCGACCCGCCGCGCCGATGCGCGCCGCCGATCAACGGCGGCTCGACAAGGGGAGGTGTCATGCGGCGAAGTTGGAAGGGCAGAACCTTCCTCGTGGTGGCGGTGGCCGTGGTGCTCGCCGCGGTCTCGGCCTGCTCCAAGAAAGCCAATACGAACCAGGGACCCGCGGCCGACAAGGTCGAGGTCATGTCGTGGTGGACCGGCGGCGGCGAGGAGGCTGGCCTCAACGCGCTGATCGCGCTGCTGAAGACCCAACACCCGGAAATCACGTTCCTCAACTCCGGAACCGCCGGCGGCGCCGGCAGCAACGCGAAGGCTCAGCTTGCCACCCGGCTGTCCGCGAACAACCCGCCGGACTCCTACCAGCGGCACGCCGGCAAGGAGATCGCGGCGGACATCAAGAACGGTGACGTGCAGGACCTGACGTATCTCTACGACAGGAACGGCTGGAAGAACATCTTCCCGAAAGGCCTGATCGACGCGATCTCGGACAACGGGAAGATCTACTCGGTGCCGGTGAACATCCACCGGTCCAACCTGATGTGGTACCTGCCGAAGACGCTGACCGCGCTCGGCATCTCCGGGCCGCCGAAGACCTGGGACGAGTTCCTCACCCAGGCCGCAATGATCAAGTCGAAGGGCAAGACCGCGCTGTCCATCGGGCCGGCCTGGACCCAGAAGCACCTGCTGGAGAACGTCCTGCTCGGCGAACTTGGCACGGACAAGTACACCGGGCTGTGGAACGGATCGACCGACTGGACCGGTGCCGACGTCGCCAGCGCATTGAAGAAGTACAAGACGATCCTGTCCTACTCGGATATCGCCTCGGCCGGCGCCGACTGGCAGCCGGCGGCCGACCGGATGCTCGAAGGTGCCGCGGTCTACAACGTGATGGGCGACTGGATGGCTTCGTACCTCAATGTCGACAAGAAGTTGAAGTACAAGGATGACTACAACGTCGTGGCCTCACCGGGCACCGACGGCGTCTACAACTTCCTGTCGGACAGCTTCACCCTTCCGGTGGGTGCCCCGCACAAGGCGGCCGCCGAGACCTGGCTGTCGCTGTGCGGCTCGAAGGAGGGCCAGGACGCGTTCAACCCGTTGAAGGGCTCGGTTCCCGCGCGGACCGACGGCGACAAGTCGAAGTACACCGGCTACCTGGCGACCGCGCTGGCCGACTGGACGAACCCGAGCACCAAGGTGGTCGGCTCGCTCACCCACGGCGTGGTGGCCAACGACGCGTGGAACTCGGAGATCGACACCGCGCTTGGCCTGTTCATCAAGAACGGTGACGCGGCCGCGTTCGGCGCTGCCGTGAAGCAGTCGTACGAGAAGAACAAGTAACCGAAGGTTGTTAGCGCTGGCCGGCCCGCGAGATACTGCGGGCCGGCCAGCTACGAAGGAGGTGTGATGAGCCGCCTGCGCAGGTGGGGTCCCGGGCTGCTGCTCGTCTCGCCGTCACTGCTCCTGCTCGGCATCTTCGTGTACGGCTTTATGGGCTGGACCCTGCGCGTCTCGTTCACCAGCTCCCGCGCGCGCCGGCTGACATACGACAACGCCGGACTGGCGAACTACCAGGAGCTTGCGGACAAGAAGACCGTCACCGGCCAGCGGTTCGCCATCGACTTCAACAACATCGTCATCTTCACCGCGGTCTTCGTCGCCGGCACGCTGCTGCTCGGCTTCTTGATGGCGCTGCTGCTGGATCGCGGGGTGGTCGGTGAGGGTTTCTTCCGCAGCGTCTTCATCTTCCCGATGGCCATCTCGTTCATCGCGATCGCCATCATCTGGCGGTGGCTGCTGAGCAACGGCACCGGCAGCCAGCTCACCGGGTTGAACAAGCTGTTCTCGCTCGCCGGGCTGGACTTCCTGCAGAACAACTGGTTCAAGTCCGACTCCGGCTGGGCCATCGCGGCCGTCGCGCTACCGGCCGGTTGGGCACTTTCCGGGTACGTCATGGCGCTGTTCCTCGCCGGCATGCGCGGCGTTCCCGAGGACCTCCGCGAAGCGGCCAGGGTGGACGGTGCCCGGGAGCATCAGGTCTTCTGGCACGTGGTACGCCCGATGCTGCTGCCGGTGGTGATGAGCGCGCTGGTGATTCTCGTGCACATCTCGCTGAAGACGTTCGACCTGATCTTCGCGATGGACCTGAAGAGCCTGAAAATCGACACCCCGGCACTGTTCATGTGGTTCACCACGTTCGAGGGTGGCTTCTACGGCCGGGGCGCCGCGATCGCCATCCTGTTGCTCGCCGGCGTGTCCATCTTCATCGTGCCGTACATCTGGTACTCGGTCCGCGCGGAGCGGAAATGACCGCGGTGCCACAGATCCGCTCGCGGTGGGCGCGCCCGATCGCCATCGGCAAGTACGCGGCGCTCTTCGCGCTGGTGTGCTTTTTCCTCATGCCGGTCTATGTATTGGTTGTCACCTCGCTGAAGGATCCGGCACAGGTCAGCGTGTCGCGCATGTGGGAGCTGCCGGAGTCAGTATCCCTCAACGGGTTCCGGGCGGTCTGGCCGAAGCTCAGCGAGGGTTTCGTGAACAGCGTGCTGCTCGCCGTACCGGTGGCCGTCGTATCCTCGCTGCTCGGCGCCGCGAACGGCTTCGTGCTGTCGAAGTGGCGCTTCCCCGGTGCGGACTTCGTCTTCCCGCTGATCCTGTTCGGCATGTTCATTCCGTACCAGGCCGTGCTGATCCCGCTGGTTAACACGATGCGCACGGTGGGTCTGCAGGGTGGGTTGGACGGCCTGATCCTGGTGCACATCATCTACGGGCTGCCGATCACCACGCTCATCTTCCGCAGTTACTTCACCGGCATCTCCGACGAGCTGATCGATGCGGCCAAAGTGGACGGTGCCGGGATGCTGCGTACGTTCGCCTACGTCGCGCTGCCGATCGCCCCGCCCGCGTTCGCGGTCGCGATGATCTGGCAGTTCACCTCCGCGTGGAACGACTTCCTCTTCGGCGTGATGCTGACCTCGCGCGACTACTGGCCGATTACCGTGGCGCTCAACAACATCGCCGGCGGGCAGCAGGTGCCGTTCCACCAGGTGATGGCGAGCGCCCTACTGGCCTGTATCCCGACGTTGCTGGTCTACATCGTGCTGGGCCGGTTCTTCATGCGCGGTCTGATGGCCGGCGCGCTGAAAGGGTAGGGGTGCTCGTGGAGGCGACCGGCATCAGGTTGGAGCGGGTGACCAAGCGGTACCGCGGCGGCGTGGTCGCGGTCAACGACGTCGACCTTGAGGTGCGCGCTGGCGAGTTCATCGTGCTGGTCGGCCCGTCCGGGTGCGGGAAGTCCACCCTGCTGAGGATGATCGCCGGGCTGGAGCCGACCAGCGCCGGGAAGATCTGGCTCGGCGAGCAGGACGTCACTGAGCGGCTGCCGCAGGAACGCGATGTGGCGATGGTGTTCCAGAGCTACGCGCTCTACCCGCGGATGTCCGTACGGCGCAACCTCGGCTTCGGGCTGCGGATGCGGCATACCGCGAGGGTGGAGCGGGACCGCCGGGTCGCCGAGGTGGCCGACATCCTCGGCCTGGAACACCTGCTGGACCGCCGTCCGGCCGCGCTCTCCGGCGGCCAGCGGCAACGGGTCGCGATGGGCCGGGCGATCGTCCGGGAGCCCAAGGCGTTCCTGATGGACGAGCCACTGTCCAACTTGGACGCCAAGTTGCGGGTGAGCATGCGGGCCCAGCTGTCCCTGCTACACCAGCGGCTCGGCACCACCACCGTCTACGTGACGCACGACCAGGTGGAGGCGATGACGCTCGGCCAGCGGGTGGCGGTGTTGCGCGACGGCGTACTGCAGCAGTACGACACCCCGCAGCAGCTCTTCCGTGCTCCGGTGAACCTGTTCGTCGGTGCGTTCATCGGGTCGCCGTCGATGAACTTCGTCGAGGCCGGCGTCTCCG
>DASRRF010000397.1:0-1873 GCA_035695905.1 Micromonosporaceae bacterium
ACTTCATCAAGACCTCGACCGGCAAGGTGCAACCGGCCGCGACGATGCCGGTAACGTTGATCATGCTGGAGGCGGTACGCGACTTCCTGCCGCTGGCCGGCCGGCGGGTCGGGGTCAAGGCGGCCGGCGGCATCCGCAGTACCAAGGATGCCGTGCGCTACCTGGTGATGGTGAACGAGACGGCCGGCGACGACTGGCTGACCCCCGAGCTGTTCCGGTTCGGCGCCTCCACCCTGCTCAACGACCTGCTCATGCAGCGGACCAAGCTGCGCACCGGGTATTACTCCGGCCCCGACTACTTCACTGTGGACTGATCATGTTCGAATATGCGCCGGCACCCGAGTCACGCTCCATTGTGGACATCAAGCCCTCGTACGGGTTGTTCATCGACGGCGCCTTCGTGTCATCCGGCAGCTCGTTCAAGACCATCTCGCCGGCCACCGAGGAGGTGCTCGCCGAGATAGCGATCGCCGACGAGTCCGATGTGGACCGCGCGGTCGGCGCCGCCCGGCGCGCCTTCCCGCGTTGGGCCGGCCAGCCGGGCGCGACGCGGGCGAAGTACCTCTACCGGATCGCGCGGATCATCCAGGAGCGTGGCCGGGAGCTGGCCGTACTCGAGTCGCTGGATAACGGCAAGCCGATCCGCGAGTCACGGGACGTGGACATCCCGCTGGTCGCCGCGCACTTCTTCTACTACGCGGGCTGGGCGGACAAGCTGGCGCACGCCGGGTTCGGACCCTCGCCCAGGCCGATCGGGGTGGCCGGTCAGGTGATCCCGTGGAACTTCCCGCTGCTCATGCTCGCCTGGAAGATCGCTCCGGCGCTGGCCTGCGGCAACACGGTCGTGCTCAAACCCGCGGAGACCACCCCGCTGACCGCGCTCGTGTTCGCCGAGATCTGCCAGCAGGCCGAGCTGCCGCCGGGTGTGGTGAACATCGTCACCGGCGCCGGCGCGACCGGTGCCGCGGTGGTCAACCACCCGGACGTGGACAAGGTGGCGTTCACCGGGTCGACCGAGGTCGGCCGCGAGATCGCCCGCGCGGTGGCCGGCACCCGCAAGCGGGTCACCCTGGAGCTGGGCGGCAAGGCGGCGAACATCCTCTTCGACGACGCCCCGATCGACCAGGCCATCGAGGGCATCGTGAACGGCATCTTCTTCAACCAGGGCCACGTCTGCTGCGCCGGATCCCGGCTGCTGGTGCAGGAGTCCGTGCTCGACGAGGTACTGGAGTCGTTGAAGCGGCGGATGACCCGGCTGCGGGTCGGCGACCCGCTGGACAAGAACACCGACATCGGGGCGATCAACTCGGCGGCCCAGCTGGACCGGATCCGTACCCTGTCGGACATCGGCTCGGAGGAGGGCGCGCAACGCTGGAGCGTGCCGTGTGAGCTGCCCGACCGCGGGTTCTGGTTCGCGCCGACCATCTTCACCGGGGTGACCCAGGCACACCGGATCGCCCGGGAAGAGATCTTCGGCCCGGTGCTGTCGGTACTCACGTTCCGTACCCCCGCCGAGGCGGTGGAGAAGGCGAACAACACGCCGTACGGGCTGTCCGCCGGGGTGTGGACCGAGAAGGGCTCACGGATCCTGGCCATCGCCGACCAGCTCCGGGCCGGCGTGGTGTGGGCGAACACGTTCAACAAGTTCGACCCGGCGTCGCCGTTCGGCGGCTACAAGGAATCGGGGTACGGCCGCGAGGGTGGCCGGCACGGTTTGGAGGCGTACCTTGGCCACTGATCGCCTGGCGGTACGGAAGACGTACAAGCTGTTCATCGGCGGGGCCTTCCCGCGCAGCGAGTCCGGGCGTTCGTACATTGTGGACAACACGAACGTCGCGATGGCTTCGCGTAAGGATGTGCGGGACGCGGTTGT
>DASRRF010000398.1:0-12064 GCA_035695905.1 Micromonosporaceae bacterium
TGGAGTGGCTGACCACAAACCTGGCCGAGCCGCTGACCGTGGAGGATCTGGCCGCCCGGGTGCACCTGGCACCGCGGACGTTCGCCCGGCGGTTCGTCGCGGAGACCGGTGCCACCCCGCACGACTGGCTGACCGCGCAGCGGGTCCTGCTGGCCCGGCAACTGCTGGAGGACACCGACCTCGGCGTCGACGCGGTGGCCAACCGGGCCGGCTTCGGCACCGCGGCCGCGCTGCGGCACCACTTCACCCGCCGGGTCGGCACCACGCCACAGGCGTACCGCTCGACGTTCCGGTGCGTGGATCAGTAGGCGGACGCGCAGCCGTCGGCCCGCGGCTCGGAGCCGGCCACGTACCCGCCGTCCGGCATGCGCCAGATCGCCTGGCCGTTGCCGAACATCGCGGCCGACTCGCCGATGCTCACCTCGTGCCCGCGGCGGCGCAGGCCCTCCACCGCGGCCGCACCCTCCGGGGTCGCCAACAAGTGCGGTTCTACGTGTACGGAGAGTCCGGCGTGCCAGTACCACCGCGGCTCGGCGAGCGCCGCCTGCGGGTCCAGCCCATCGTCCACAGTAGACATTGCGACCTGCATGTGACCCTGCGGCTGCATGTGGCCGCCCATCACACCGAACGGCCCGACCGGTGCGCCGTCGCGGGTCAGGAACGCCGGGATGATGGTGTGGAACGGTCGCTTGCCGGGCGCCACGACGTTGCGGTGCCCGGCCTCCATGGAGAACCCGGCGCCCCTGTTCTGCAGGCCGAAGCCGAGACCCGGGACCGTCACGTGCGAGCCGAAGCCCATGTAGGTCGACTGGATCAGGCTGACCATCATGCCGTCGGCATCGGCCGCGCAGAGGTACACCGTGCCGCCGCGGGCCGGGTCACCCGGCGCCGGAGTGGCCGCCCGCTCGCCGATCAGCGCCCGGCGGGTGGCCGAGTACTCCGGCGTGAGCAGGGCCTGGGTGGGTACGTTGGCGTGCTCGGGATCGGCAACGTATGTATGCGCGTCGGCGAACCCGAGCTTCATCGCCTCCACCTGCCAGTGCAGCCGCTCCTCCAGGCTCGCCGCGGCGATGTCGCACCCATCGAGGACGTTCAACGCGAGGAGCGCGGCGATGCCCTGGCCGTTCGGCGGGATCTCCCACACCTCGTACCCGCGGTATCCGGCGCAGATCGGGTCGACCCAGGCGGACCGGTGCTCGGCCAGGTCCGCGGCGGCGAGCAGGCCACCGGTCCGGGCCGCGAAGTCGGCGATCGTCTGGGCGATCTCGCCGTGGTAGAACGCCTCCGCCTTGGTCTCCGCGATCCGGCGCAGCGTACGGGCACCGGCCGGGTTGCGCCACCGCTCGCCGGCCCGCGGGGCGCGTACCCCGTCCATCGTGAAGACCTCGGGCCAGTGCGCGAACTGCGGGCCGGACAGCTTCGGGTGCAGCATCGTGGCGGACCGGTCCCAGTGGTACGCCACCGTCGGCGAGACCAGATAGCCCTGGTCCGCGTAAGCCACGGCGTCGTCGAAGAGCTCGGCGAACGGCAGCGCGCCGAACTTCTCGTGCAGGTCCCGCCAGCCGGCCGGGGCACCGGGTACGGTCACCGGCAGCCAGCCGTGGCTCGGCATGGTCAGCGGAGCGGTGCCCTGGTCGCCGCCGAGCGCACCGGCGAACGGGCGCGGCGTCTCATCCAACCGATCCAGCACGACGTCGCGAGTGAGCGCCGCGGGCGATCGGCCCGAGGCGTTCAGCCCGTGCAGCCGGGTGCCGTCCCAGACGATCGCGAACATGTCACCGCCGATGTCGTTCGACCCCGGTTGCACGACGGTCAGCGCGATCGCGGTGGCGATCGCGGCGTCCACCGCGTTGCCGCCCCGGCGCAGCGCGGCAACGCCGGCCGCGGCCGCGAGCGGTTGGCTGGTGGCGACGACGCCGCGCGGGGCATAGATCGGCTTGCGGTCCAGGCTGGGTACGGCCACGCGCTCATTCGACCGGTTACCGGCGCCGCGCGCTAGAGGTCAGCGCTTGTCGATCATCAACTGTTATCTGTGTCGTGTGTACGCACGGCGGACCGCTACGAGGCCTCGACCGTCTGTAGCCGATCGCCAAGGCGGACCACCCCGACACCGCCCGGCAGGTCCACCCGGCCCTGCCCGTGCCAGTCCACCACCAACGCATCCAGCGCGGTCACGTGGCGGTACGACAGCGCGCCGCCGGGTACCCCGAGCGCGCGCGCCCAACCATGCAGTACCCGGGTACGGACCGCCGCGGGCAGCCCGGCCAGCCCGGGGACGCTCAGCCCGCCATCGCCGGTACGGACCGAGTCGGTTGCCACGCCGGCCAACTCGTCCAGCGTCGCGGTATCCGCGGCCAGCAGCGCCGCGGTCCGGGCCAGGTTCCCCACCACGTCCGGGCCGAGCGCCGCGACCAGTGCCGGCAACGCGGTGGTACGGACGCGAGCGCGGGCGTAGGCCGGATCCGCGTTGTGCGGGTCGTCCCACGGCGCCAGCCCGAGCTCGCGGCAGGCGTCGCGGGTCTGTGCCCGCCCGATGTCCAGCAGCGGGCGGAGCAGAGCCACCCCGTCGACCGTACGGGCGGCGGGCATGCCGGCCAGCCCGCGTGGCCCGGCGCCCCGGGCCAGCGCCAGCAGTACGGTCTCCGCCTGGTCGTCCCGGGTGTGTCCAAGGAGGACAGCCGCGCCCCGGTGCCGGTGTGCGGCGGCGCGCAGGGCCGCGTACCGGGCGTCCCGGGCGGCCGCCTCCGGACCGCCGCGCCGGCCGGTGGTGTCCACCCGCAGCACGTCGACCGGTTCGAAGCCGGTGGAGCGCGCCCAACGAGCCACCAGCTCCGCTCGGTCCGCCGAGCCGGCCTGCAGGCCGTGGTCCACGGTGACCAGGCCGGCGCGGATCCGCAACCGGGGTGCGACAAACGCGACCGCATGGGCCAGTGCGAGCGAGTCGGCGCCGCCCGAGCAGGCGACCAGTACCACGGTGTTGTTGCCTGGCTCTGCCCGTACCCCTGCCAACGCGTGCCGGACCGCGACGCGGACGGCCGCTACCGACGGCGCAAGAGTGGCCACGGCGCCTTCAGGATGTGCTGGCGTGCACCCGCGCGACCCAGGCGTCCGGGTCGGTCAGGTCGGACAGCCGCGGCAGGGTGAGCGGGGAGTCCCAGATCCGGTTGAACCCGGCCATGCCCACCCGCTCGACCACGCCGTGCACGAACTTGCGGCCCTCGGCGTACTGCCGCAGCTTCACGTCGATGCCCAGGGCGCGGCGGATCACGCGTTCCAGCGGGTTGGCGGTCTCCCGGCGGCGGTTGAACCGGGCCCGGATCTCGTCGACGGTCGGGATGACCTCGGGTCCCACCCCGTCCATCACGAACTCCGCGTGCCCTTCCAGCAGGGTCATCACCGCGGTCAACCGGTCGAGTACCGCGCGCTGTGCCGGGGTCTGCACCAGGTCCAGCACGCTGGCCCGGCTGTCCGGGTCGCGTACCGCCTCGGCCAGCGCGGAGACCCCGCGCCGCAGTCGATCCATCAGCTGGCCGTCCACCTGCGCGGCATCCACGAACGCGGCGACCTCGCCGAGGAAGTGCCCGCGCAGCCACGGTACGGCGGTGAACTGCACCCGGTGGGTGACCTCGTGCAGGCAGACCCAGAGCCGGAAGTCCCGCGGGTCGGCCTGCAGCCGCCGCTCGACCTCGACGATGTTCGGCGCGACCAGCAGCAGCTGCCCCGGATCGGCGGAGAAGACCTCGTACTGCCCGAGCACCTTGCCGGACAGGTACGCGAGGACCGTGCCGGCCTGCACCGCGGTGAACCGCGAGCCGACCGCGTCGGTGAAAGCGCCGGGCGGCTTGTCCCCGGTCAGCCGGCTGGCCAGCGGCGTGATCACCTTCCGCAGGCCGTCGATGTTCACCGCCGCCCAGTCGCGCCGGTCAACCACCCGGACCGGCGGGTGCGCCACCTGGGTCGACAGGCCGGTGAAGTCGTGTACATGCCCGGCCGCCTCATCCGTCAGGCGGCGCAGGTCCGCGACGACCTCGGCCGCCTCGTCATGCGTCACCCGCGGGCCGCTCTTGCCGAGCGCGCTCGCGGTTGCGGCGGCCAGATCCCAGTCGACGAACTGCGCCATGGCTATGACGGTACCCGGACCTGCCCAACCGGCCTGCGGATCAGCGGCAGCCGCAGCCGGCTAGCGTCGTGGTGATCTTGTCCAGGGCATCCTGCGCCGGGAACTGCCCACCCGGGGTCACATCATCAGCGAGTACGGCGAAAGCCAGCAGCCGCCCGTCCCGGGTCACCACAATCCCGGAGATCGCGCTGACCCCGGTGAGCGTGCCGGTCTTCGCCCGGACCACACCGGCACCCGGCCGGCTCGGCCCGGCGCTGCGGTAGCGATCCTTGAGCGTGCCGGAGTACCCGGCCACCGGCAGGCCGGAGAAGAGCCCGTGCAGCTCCGGATGGTCGGACCGGGCGGCCAGGGTCAGCACGGCGGTCAACAGCGCCGGGGTGATCCGGTTGTTCTTCGACAGCCCGCTGCCGTCCGCCAACCCGTCCTGCGCCGCGGCCAGCCCGAGATCGGCGAGTACGGTCTTCATCGCGGCAGCGGCGCCAGCGTACGACGCGGGCTGGCCCTTCGCGAGGGCAACCTGCCGGGCCAGCGACTCGGCGATCACGTTGTCGCTCTCGGTGAGCATCATCTCGACGATCCGGACCAGCGGCGGCGACTCGACCCGGCCCAACTCGACGCCGGGGGTGAGGGTGACCGGGCCGGCACTCGCCGCCGAGCCGCTGGTCACGACCGCCGGCGCGGCCACGGCCGGCGGTGCGGTACCCGCCGCGACCGCGCTCGCCGGCAGGCCGAGTGCCGCGGCGAAGAGCCGCCCGGCGGCCACGTCCGGCTCCCGGTAACGCGCGGCCGGCGGCTTGACCTCCTTCGGGTGTACCCGGGCGCCATCGGTGGTCAGTGCCATCGTGGCGGCGCCGTACCCCTCGGACAGCTCGGTATCCCACGCCGGACCCCAGCTCGGCCCGCTGAACAGGCTGCCATCGATGATCACCTTGGTCGGCGGGGTACCGCCGAGGGCCTGCTTCGCAGCGGCGGCGAGCAGGTCCAGCCGGGCCGCGCCGGGGTACGTACCGGTCGCGCCGGCCGCCAGCGTCGGATCGCCGCCGCCGACCAGCACGACCTCGCCCGGGTGGGCACCGGCGACCGCCTTCGTCACGATCTTGTAGGTCGGGCCGCGGGAGGCGAGTACGGTCACCGCGGTCACCAGCTTCGTGGTCGACGCGGGCACCGCGGCGGTGTCCGGCCCGCGGGCGTACAGCGAGCTGCCGGTCACCACATCGACCACCGATACGGAGACCCGGCCACCCAACCGCGAGTCACGGACCAGCGGATCGAGGGCGGCCTTGACGCCGGCCTCGGTCGGCTCGGGCGCGTCCGCCGAGGCACCGGCGAGTACGGCCGAGGGCGGAGCGCTGCTCGGCTCGGCGACCGGTGTCGGGTGCGCGGCGCCCCCGCCCAGCCAGCCGTCCACCGGGCCGGGGCGGACCACCGCGATCGCGACCAGGGCGAGACCGAGTACCACCACGCAGGACAGCGCGATGATCGGGCCGTACGGCGTTGTCCTCTGCCTCGGCAACCGACCCTCCCGCGTGCGCCACCGCTGACTACGCGACAATACCGGGGTGCAGTTCGACGTCACGGTGGAGATCCCGAAGGGGAACCGGAACAAGTACGAAATGGATCACGAGACCGGCCGGATCCGGTTGGACCGTACGCTGTTCACCGCGACGCAGTACCCGGCCGACTACGGGTTCATCGAGGGCACCCTCGGTGAGGACGGGGATCCACTGGACGCCCTGGTGCTCGTCCAGGAGCCGACGTTCCCCGGTTGCCTGATCCGCTGTCGCGCGATCGGCATGTTCCGGATGCGGGACGAGAAGGGCGGCGACGACAAGGTGCTCTGCGTACCCGCCGAGGATCCGCGACTGGAGCACCTGCGGGACATCCACCACGTCGCCGAGTTCGACCGGCTGGAGATCCAGCATTTCTTCGAGGTCTACAAGGATCTGGAGCCCGGCAAGAGCGTCGAGGGCGCCACCTGGGTCGGCCGGGCCGAGGCGGAGGCCGAGATCGTCGAGTCGATCCGCCGCCACCAACCCGCCTGACCGGGCGGACCAAGGCGGGTCACGGGGCCAGGCCGCGGACTCTGGCGTAGAGCCCGAGTACCGCGCAGGCGATCGGTACGACGCAGACGACCAGCCCGGTGTCCAGCAGATCGGCGGCCCGGCCGAGGTACGGCGATGGCGGGCGGCCGGCGTACGTGCCACCCGCCGCGATCACCACGAACCCGAGCGCACCGAGGGCGAGGACCAGCGCGGCACCCCCGCGGCCACCCGGAGCCGCCAGCGCTGCCCAGCCAGCCAGCGTGGCAAGTGGGGCCAGGCCGGCGGCGAGCACCGGTACGCGCTGCCGCACCGGGGCGAACACCCTGGCCCGGAGCAGCAGGATGGCCCCGATGACCCCGGCGAGCAGCCGGCCCGCCGTACCCCCGGAGACAACCAGCACCACCGCGACGGCCGCGGTGCTCACCGCGTACCCGATCAGCATGCCGGTCAGCAGCTCGTCGGTACGGCGCACCGCCACCTGAACGCTGGGTGAGCCGTTCGACCGCGCGGGCAATGGCCGGACCGACGGGATCGGCAGCCGGCCGAGCCGGATGGCCAGCGGCGGCAGTGCTCCGATCCCGCAGGCGAGCGCGGCACCGAGGATCGCCGCGGTGCCGGCCGGTGCCGGCCCCACCCCGATCAGCGCGCCGGCCACCCCAAGCAGGCCAGCGGTCGCGCCGGCGGCGCACACCCACCGCCCGGCCGCGCCGCCGAGCAACGCGACCACAACCACGGCCAGGCAGCCGGCCAGCAGCCGTTGTTGCCCGCCGGTTGCCAACCCCGCGCCGCCGGCCAGGGCATAGGGCATCGCGTAAGCCACAAGCGCGGTGCCAACAATCGCATCGCGGTACGCTCGCGCCGCGACCGTTCCAGAAACCAGCAGGAGTACGGCGAAGCCGAGCAGCACTGTCCATTGTGTACCAACGCGGACACCCGCAACGAGCGCCGCGGCCAGTGCGATGCCGGATGCGACGATCGCGGCGGCGCGGGTGGCCGCACGGCGCCATCCGGGCCCGAGCTGTCGAGCGCTCGCCGCGATCGCCTCGACCACGTCGTCATACTCCAACTCGGGCCAGCCCAGCCCGGCCGGCACGAGATGCAACACCTCGCCATCCCGTACGCCCTGCGCAGGCAGGTTCGCCGCATTGGACAGCGGGGCACCGTCGGTGCGGCGCAGCAGCCAGCCACCGTGCCGCTCACCTTCGTCGGCGAGCCCCGCGCCGGCCTGGCGCAACAACTCCGGCAGCAGCTCGGCGACCGGCATCGACCCGGGTATCGCCAGGTCGACCCGGCGGTTCGGGGCGCTGATCGTCACCCGCGCCAGGCCGGTCGGTACGGCGGTCATCGAAGGATCTCACGAGGCACGGCGGGCAGCCTACATCGGCGCCCGTCACAGCGTTGTCCGCGACCGCGCGGGGCGCGCGCACCGGGCCGAGTGCACCCGCGGCGGCGCGCGCAAATGGGGTCCCCGATATCGATCTCAGGAGCCGATATCACCATGCCGTGTCATCAGCCTCGCGTGCGCTGGATACCGCCGGGATGTGGGTTGCGCCGTGCGGATGATATCTGCTCACGCGATAGATATCGGGGGCAAGTGTTGCTCGGCGCGGCCAGGGGAGCCGCGGCAGGTCGGGCGGGCCACGGGCACCCGCGCTCCCGCCGGCGCCGCTAGCATCGGCCGGCGTGACTACGATCGTGGTCCGCCGGCCCCCGCGCCGCCCGGCGCCGGACATCCCCGGCGGCGACCTGCTCATCGAGGCGCCGCCCGAGATCCCGCACGCGGCCGGTACCCGGTGGACCACCGTACTCATGGCCCTGCCGATGCTGACCGGCACGCTCGCCGCCGCGCTGATGTTCGCCGGCCGGGAGGGCGGCAGCTACTCGTACGTCGTCGGGGCGCTCTTCGGAGTCTCGTCGCTGGCGATGCTCGCCACGTCCTGGGGAAGCTATTCGGCCAGCCCGCGCAAGGCGGACATGATGCAGGCCCGGCGGGACTACCTGCGGCACCTCGCGGCACTGCGCCGCCGGGTCCGGGATACGGTGGCCGCGCAGCGGCGTGGCCTCCGTTACCGGCACCCCGAACCGGGGCAACTCTGGTCCACAGTAGACAGTTATCGGCTGTGGGAGCGGCGTCCCACCGATGGCGACTTCGCCGTGGTACGGGTCGGCCTCGGACCGCAGAGCCTGGCCACCCCGTTGCAGCCGCAAGTCACCAGGCCGCTGGAGGACCTCGAACCGATGACGGCCGGCGCACTGCGGGACTTTCTCGATGCGTACTCGGTGATCCCCGACCTACCGGTAGCGGTAAGCCTGCGTGGCTTCACCCGGATCTACCTGCTCGGCGACGGCGCGGCCGGCCTGGTCCGGGCGATGCTGGCCCAGCTCGGCGTGTTCCACCCACCGGACGATCTGCTCATCGCGATCTGCGCCGGCGCGCAGCACCGCGAGCGTTGGGAGTGGGCCAAGTGGTTGCCGCACGCGCTGCATCCAACCACAGTGGACGGTGTGGGCCGGCTCAGGCTGATCTCGGAGACCGGTGCAGCGCTGGAGAGCGTACTCGGCGACATCCTGGCCAGCCGGCCACGGTCCGACGCGCCGTACCCGAGCGGGCCGCACATTGTCGTCGTGCTGGACGGCGCGGACCTGACCGGCGCGACCCACCTGATGGCCGGTGGTTGCCCGGCCGGCGTCACCGTGCTCGACCTGGACGGTCCGCCGCCCAAGCTGCCCGATCGGGCAACCCTGGTGATGGATGTGGACCGCCCGGGTCGCCGGCTGCACACGTTGACCGGCGAGCAGGAAGGCGACGTCGGGGTCGCCGACTCGTTGTCCATAGTGGAGGCTGAGGTGGTCGCCCGCAGGCTCGCCCCGCTCCGGCTGGCGGATACCGGCAGGGCCGCGGAGCTGCCGGGTGCGAACGAGCCCGACCTCGCCACGCTGCTGCGGATCGGCGACCCGGACGGGTACGACGCAGAGCACGGCTGGGCGGCCCGGCTGGACCGGCACCGGCTGCGGGTGCCGATCGGGCAGGGCACCGATGGCGCACCGGTGGTACTGGACCTCAAGGAGTCCGCGCAGGACGGTATGGGGCCGCACGGGTTGCTCGTCGGCGCGACCGGCTCGGGCAAGTCCGAACTGTTGCGTACGCTCGTCGTCGGCCTCGCCGCAACGCACGCACCGGAGGCGCTGAACTTCGTCCTCATCGACTTCAAGGGCGGGGCGACGTTCGCCAGCCTGGACCGGTTGCCGCATACCGCCGCGGTCATCACGAACCTCGCGGATGCACTGCCCATGGTGGATCGGATGACGGAGGCGCTCAGCGGCGAGCTCAACCGCCGGCAGGAGCTGCTGCGCCGGGCCGGCCATGTGACCAGCCTGCGCGAGTACGACCGGGCCCGGGCCGGCGGTGCGGCGCTCGCCCCGCTCCCGGTGCTGCTCGTGATCTGCGACGAGTTCTCCGAACTCCTTTCCGCCAAGCCCGAGTTCATCGACGTCTTCGTCCAGATTGGACGGTTGGGTCGCTCGCTCGGCGTACACCTGTTGCTGGCCAGTCAACGGCTGGACGAGGGCCGGCTGCGCGGGCTGGACACCCACCTGTCGTACCGGATCGGACTGCGTACGTTCTCCACCTTGGAGTCCCGCGCGGTGCTCGGCGTTGCCGACGCGTTCGAGCTGCCCCGCGCACCCGGGCACGGTTTCCTCAAGTACGGCACCGAACCGCTGGCCCGGTTCAAGGCGGCGTACGTGTCGGGTCCGTACCGTACGGCGGATCCGAAGGCGGACGGCGCCGGACGGGTCCGGCCGTACCGCACCCGGCCCGTCCCGCTGGCCCCGGTCCGGCAACAGACCCGTACCGACAGCCTGCTGGAGATCCTGGTCGGCCGGCTCGCCGGTCGGGGTACCGCGGCGCATCCGGTGTGGTTGCCGCCGCTGTCCGCCCCGCCGGCGCTGGGCGACCTGCTCGGCCCGGTCGGTGTCGACGCGGTACGCGGGCTCACCGTGCGCAGCCCGGACCTGCGCGGCGCGCTGACCGTACCGATCGCCTTGGTGGACAAGCCGTACGAGCAACGCACCGACCCGCTCTGGTTACACCTGAGCGGCGCGGCCGGCCACGTGGCGATCGTCGGTGGCCCGCGCAGTGGAAAGTCCACTGTGGTCAGTACGCTGATCGCCGCGCTCGCACTCACCCACACTCCGGCCGAGATATCGTGCTACTGCCTCGATTTCGGCGGCGGGACGCTCGCGGCGCTGGCCGCGCTGCCGCACGTCGGCGGGATCGCCGGGCGGCAGGAGACCGCGGCGGTACGCCGTACCGTCGGCGAGGTGGCCACCCTGCTCGGTCAACGGGAGAACGACAGGAGTAGCGAGCACGGCCACGTGTTTCTCGTCGTCGACGGTTGGGCGACGCTGCGCGCCGAGTACGACGACCTGGAACCCGTACTCACCGACCTGGCCACCCGCGGCCTGGCGTACGGCGTGCATCTGGTCGTCACCGCGTCGCGCTGGACGGACCTGCGCCCGGGCATCCGGGATCTGTTCGGGTCGCGGGTGGAGCTGCGGCTCGGCGACCCGACCGACTCGATCGCCGGCCGGGCGGCCGCGCACAACGTGCCGGAGCGCGTGCCGGGCCACGGCCTGACCGCGGATGGCCGGCACTGCCTCGTCGCGCTGCCGCAACTGTCCACTATGGATAGTATCGCCGCGATCGCGAGGGCGGTGGCCGCCGCGTGGTCCGGCCCGTCCGCCCCGCCGGTACGCCTGTTGCCGCCGCTCATTGCGTACCTCCTGATTGATGTGGAGCGCGACCCGGCACGGCCGTGGGCGCTGCCGATCGGCTTGGCCGAGACGGACCTGCGCCCGGTGCACGTCGACTTCGCCACCGAGCCGCACCTGCTGCTCTTCGGCGACGCGGAGTGCGGCAAGTCCAGCTTCCTGCGCGCGCTGGCGGCGACCATCACCCGCCGGTTCTCCCCGGAGCAGGCCCGGATCATCCTGGTGGACTACCGTCGCGGCCTGTCCGGCGCGGTCACCACCGAACACCTCATCGGGTACGGCACGGCCGCGGCGCAGACCCGCAAGCTGATCGACTCGGTGACCGACCATCTCGATCGGCGGCTGGCCGACCCGGCCTGGACCGGGCCGAGGTGCTTCGTGCTGGTCGATGACTATGACCTGGTCGCCACCGGGCCGAGCAACCCGCTCGCGCCGCTGCTGGACTACCTCGCGCAGGCCCGCGACATCGGCCTGCACCTGGTCGTCGCGCGGCGATCGGGCGGCGCCGGCCGGGCACTCTACGAGCCGGTGATCCAGCGGCTGCGCGAGCTGCCGTCGCCCGGCCTGGTGCTCAGCGGCGACCGGGAGGAGGGGCAACTGCTCGGTCCGGTCCGGCCGGGACCGCTGCCGCCGGGCCGTGGTTGGCTGGTCACCCGGAAGGAGGGGGTACGCCTGATCCAGCTCGCGATGCCGCCGGATTCGCCGGATCCGCCGGATTCCGTCGGGTAGTCAACGCGACACGGGATCGGGAAGAATGGCCCGCGTCGTGCCCAGAGCGCCCCACCCCCGCCTGCGCACCGTCGTCCGGACCGCCGCGACGGTGCTCGCTGCTTTCGGCCTGGTCACCGGCGTGCCCAGCCTCGGCTGGGCCGACCAGACCCGCGATGACCAATGGCAACTGCGCGCCCTCGATGCGCGCGCGGCCTGGGCGGAGTCCACCGGGGCCGGGGTGATTGTCGCGGTACTCGACTCCGGTGTCGACGCCAACCACCCGGACCTGGTCGGGCAGGTCCTGCCCGGGATCGACCTGGTCGGCCGAGGCAGCGGACGCGCCGACCCGGTCGGGCACGGCACCGCGGTCGCCGCGTTCATCGCCGGCCGCGGCGACGACGGCAACGGCGTGGTCGGC
>DASRRF010000399.1:0-3351 GCA_035695905.1 Micromonosporaceae bacterium
AGCGGGTCCCTGGTCGAGCGGTACGGCCACACCCGGACCGCGCGGGGCGGCGTACTGCTCTCCGCGATCGCGCTCGCCGCGATCGCGCTCGGTGCCCGCAGCTACCCGCTGTTGCTCGCGTTGCTCGCGGTCGCCGGGGTCGGCAACGCGCTCGGTCAGCTCGCGTCCAACGCCACCCTCGCCCTACACGTGCCCGCGGCCCGGCAGGGTCTCTCGTTCGGCGTGAAGCAGGCGGCAATCCCGGCCGCCACGCTGCTGTCCGGGCTCGCCGTGCCGCTGGTGGCGCTCACCGTGGGCTGGCGATGGGCCTTCGGCGCCGGTGCCGCCGCGGCGCTTGCCGCGCTTCCCCTCGTACCCCCGGATGGGCGGGACCGGCGACGCGGGGCCGCACCGGCCCGCGGAGAGCGCGCCACCGCGGCGCTCGTGGTGGTTGGCCTGGCCGCGATGCTCGCTGCGGGCGCGGCGAGCGCGCTCGGCTCGTTCCTGGTGGACTCGGCCGTCGTCGGGGGCCTCGCGCCGGCAACCGCCGGACTCACCCTCACCGCCGGCAGCGTGGTCTGCCTGGCCGGCCGCGTCTTCGGCGGCTGGCTCGCGGACCGGCGGGCAGGCGGGCATGTCGCGGTCGTCGCAGCCTCGCTGCTCGTCGGGTCATCCGGGCTGGCCCTGCTGGCCATCCCGCGCGGCCCGGCCCTGGTGGCCGGCGTGCTGCTCGGATTCGGCCTCGGCTGGTCCTGGCCGGGGCTGCTGAACTTCGCGGTGGTCCAGCTGCACCCGCAGGGGCCGGCCGCTGCCACGTCGATAACCCAGACCGGGGTGTACGCCGGAGGCTGCGCCGGACCGCTCACCTTCGGCGCGACCGCCGCCGGGGCCGGCTACCCGACCGCCTGGTTGGGCGCCGCGGCCGCGATGCTGCTCGCCGCCGCGCTGATGCTCGTCGGGCGCAGGATGCTGCGCTGAGGCCGCCCGGCCGCCGCTCCTGGCCGCCGCTCCTGGCCGCCGCCCCGCAACGCTCCTCGCCGCCGCTCGGCAGACCACGGGGCCGATATCTATCTCAGGACCAGAAATCAGCCCATCGGGTCAATCCCTCGATGGCCTGAACCTCATTGGCTAAGCGACCCTTGCTCGTCTACCCCGATATCTGCTCCCGAGATAGATATCGCACCCCCATGTTCCGTTTTGGCAGGCACCCCGTAGGACGGCTACGACGTGCGGTCGGCAATCACATCGCAGAGGGATTCGAGCGCGCGGCGGACCGCGGCGTCGGGCAGCGGGCCGAGCTGCGCCCGGGCATCCTCGGCGTAGGTGCGTACCGTCTCCCGGGCCCGCTTCATCGCGGTCGACTCGCGCAGCAACCCGAGGGCCTCGGCGTGTAGCCCGTCATCGGTGACCGGCCCGGCCCGGAGGATCTCGCGCAGGCGTACCGATGCGGCGTCCGTCTCGTCGGACCCGAGCGCGTAGAGGACCGGCAGCGTAGGCACGCCCTCGCGGAGATCGGTCCCGGGCGTCTTGCCCGACTGGGTGGACTCCGACGCGATGTCCAGCAGGTCATCTGAGAGCTGGAAGGCGATCCCGATGGTCTCCCCGTACCCAGCGACCGCCTCGACGATCGCGGGCGGTGCGCCGCCGAACAACCCGCCGAACCGCGCGGACGTGGCGATCAGCGAACCGGTCTTCTCGGCGATCACGTTCAGGTAATGCGCGACCGGATCGGTGCCGGTACCCGGGCCGATCGTCTCGGCGATCTGGCCGTGCACCAGGCGACCGAAGGTACGGGCCTGGATGCGTACGGCGTCGGTGCCGAGATCCGCGGCGATATCCGCGGCCCGGGCGAAGAGGTAGTCACCGACGAGGATGGCTACCGAGTTGGACCAGCGCGAGTTGGCACTCGGCGCACCGCGGCGTACCGGCGCCTCGTCCATCACGTCGTCGTGGTAGAGCGTGGCCAGGTGGGTCAGCTCCATGACCACCGCGGCCGGCACCACCAGCGGGGCCCGCGGGTCGCCCAGGTGCGCGCAGAGCGCGACGAGCATCGGGCGGAACCGCTTGCCACCGGCGTCTACCAGGTGCCGGGCGGCCTCGGTGACGAACGCGTCGGCGCTGATCACGCTGGTCCGCAGCTCGGCCTCGACGAGGGAGAGCGTCTCGCGTACGCCCGCCTCGAGCACCGGGTCTCCGGCGCTCACCACATCCCAACGATCCACGCCCTCACGATGCCATACGCGTTGTACGCGGCCGTAGGCCCTCCAAAAGGGGGGTCACCGGATGAACTGGGCGGCCCGATCCGTCAGGTCCAGCATCGGCTGCGGTACCAGCCCGAGCAGCAGGGTCGCCAGCACGCCGACCATCAGCGCGGCCGCGGTCAGCGCACCGGGAATCGACACGGTCGGGGTCGCCTCGCCCGGTTCAGACAGCCACATCATGACAACAACCCGAAGGTACGGAAATGCCAGGATCATGCTGGTGATCACGCCGGCGATGACCAGCCAGGTGCCCACCTCGCCGGAATCCAGGGCGGCCGAGAACACCGCGAACTTCGAGGTGAACCCGCTGGTGAGCGGGATGCCGGCGAACGCGAGCAGGAAGAACGTGAACACCCCGGCGAGCAGCGGCGAGCGCCGGCCGAGGCCGGCCCAGCGGGACAGGTGGGTGGCCTCGCCGTCGGCGTCCCGGACCAGGGTCACGATGGCGAACGAGGCGAGCACGGTGAAGCCGTACGCCACCAGGTAGAACATCGTGGACGACAGGCCGGCCCTGGACACCGCGAGTACGCCGACGAGCAGGTACCCCGCGTTCGCGATCGACGAGTACGCGAGCAGCCGCTTGATGTCCGTCTGGGTCACCGCCAGCACCGAACCGACCAGCATGGTGAGAACCGCGATCGCGCCGAGCACCGGCTGGAAGTCCCACTGCGTGCCGCTGAAGCCCACGTACAGCACGCGGAGCAGCGCGCCGAACGCGGCAACCTTCGTACACGCGGCCATGAAGCCGGTAATCGGGGTCGGTGCGCCCTGGTAGACGTCCGGCGTCCACACGTGGAACGGCGCGGCGGCGGCCTTGAACAGCAGCCCGATGGAGAGCATCGCGAGGCCGGTGAAGAGCAGCACCGAACTGTTCGGCGAGCTCCGTACCCCTTCCCGGATGCCGGCGAAGTCGACCTTGCCGGCGTACCCGTAGATCAGCGCGATGCCGAACAGGAAGAACGCCGACGCGAACGCGCCGAGCAGGAAGTACTTGAGCGCGGCCTCCTGGGACAGCAGCCGGCGCCGGCGGGCCAGTGCGCACAACAGGTACAGCGGAAGCGAGAAGACCTCCAGCGCCACGAACATGGTCAGCAGGTCGTTGGCGGCGACG
>DASRRF010000400.1:0-3753 GCA_035695905.1 Micromonosporaceae bacterium
CGGTACGAACGTCTCCGGCGGGCAGCGGCAACGCCTCGCCATCGCCCGTGCCCTGGTCCGCCGCCCGGAGATCTACCTTTTCGACGACTCGTTCTCCGCGCTCGACCTGGGTACCGACGCGCGACTGCGAGCCGCACTGCGACCCATCACCGCGCACGCGGCCGTCGTCGTGGTGGCCCAGCGGGTGTCCACGATCGTGGACGCCGACCAGATCATCGTGTTGGAGGACGGCGCGATCGTCGGAGCCGGCCGGCATGCCGAACTGCTGGACGGCTGCCCCACGTACCGGGAAATCGTCGACTCGCAGCTGTCGGTGGAGGTGGCCGCATGACTGAGCGGCCGAACAAGGCTCTGCCCGCGCGCCTGCCCGCGGCCGGTACCCAGGCTCGCAGCGGCGGTCCGCCGTGGATGCGCACCGGTATGCCGGCGGAGAAGTCGATGCGCTTCGGCCCGTCGGCGAAGCGGCTGATCGGCCGGCTACGCCCGTACCGCCTGCAATTGCTTGTGGTTATCGCGCTGGCCCTGGTGAGCGTGTCGCTGGCGGTGATCGGGCCAAGGATCCTCGGCCGGGCCACCGACATCATCTTTTCCGGCGTGATGGGCAAGCGCTTCCCGCCGGGACTGACCACGGAGCAGGCGGTCGAGCGGGCCCGGCAAGCCGGTAACGGCAGCGTGGCCGACATTCTGGCCCGGATGCATGTGGTACCGGGCGCCGGCATCGACTTCAGCCGGCTGGCCAACGTGTTGCTGCTCGCGCTCGCGGTGTACCTCGGCGCGAGTGCGCTGGCCTGGTTGCAGGGGTACCTGCTCAACGGCGTGGTCCAGGGCGCGATCCTGCGGTTACGCGCCGACGTCGAGGACAAGCTGAACCGGTTGCCGCTGCCGTACTTCGACCGGCAGCCGCGCGGCGAGCTGCTCAGCCGGGTGACCAACGACATCGACAACATCGCGCAGAGCCTGCAACAGACCCTGAGCCAGCTGCTCACCTCGTTGCTCACGGTTGTCGGCGTACTCGTGATGATGGTGGTCATTTCCCCGCTGCTGGCCGGGATCGCGCTGGTCGCGGTGCCGCTCTCGGTGCTGGTCACCCAGCAGGTCGCCAAGCGTTCGCAGAAGCAGTTCGTCGCGCAGTGGACGCACACCGGTACCTTGAACGCGCAGATCGAGGAGGCATTCACCGGGCACGAGCTGGTCAAGGTGTTCGGCCGGCAGCGCGAGGTCGAGGCGGCGTTCGCGGCGAAGAACGAGGAGCTGTTCAAGGCCAGCTTCGCGGCGCAGTTCGTCTCGGGCATCATCATGCCGTCGATGATGTTCATCGGAAACCTCAGCTACGTCGCGATCGCCGTGGTCGGCGGCCTGCGGGTGGCGTCCGGCTCGATGAGCCTGGGTGATGTGCAGGCGTTCATCCAGTACTCGCGGCAGTTCACCCAACCGTTGACCCAGGTTGCGTCGATGGCGAACCTGCTGCAGTCCGGGGTCGCGTCGGCGGAGCGGGTGTTCGACCTGCTCGACGCCGAGGAGCAGGACGCCGACCCGGCGGATCCGGTGCGGGCCACGGAGTCCTGCGGGCGGGTGGAGTTCGAGCACGTGTCGTTCCGGTACCAGCCGGAGCAGCCGCTGATCGATGACCTGTCGCTGGTGGCCGAGCCGGGACACACCATCGCTATCGTCGGGCCCACCGGTGCCGGCAAGACCACGCTGGTCAACCTCATCATGCGGTTCTACGAGCTGGACGCCGGCCGGATCACGCTGGACGGGGTGGACATCACCACGATGCGGCGGGAGACGCTGCGCGGCGACATCGGCATGGTGCTGCAGGACAGCTGGCTGTTCGGCGGAACCATCCGGGACAACATCGCCTACGGCAAGCCCACCGCCACCGAGGAGGAGATCCGGGCCGCCGCCCGGGCCACCTTCGTGGACCGCTTCGTGCACAGCCTGCCGGACGGGTACGACACCGTCATCGACGAAGAGGCCAGCAACGTCAGCGCGGGGGAGAAGCAGCTGATTACCATCGCCCGGGCCTTCCTGGCCGATCCGTCGCTGCTGATCCTGGACGAGGCGACCAGCTCGGTGGACACCCGTACCGAGGCCCTGCTGCAGCGGGCGATGGCGGCACTGCGTACGGACCGGACCAGCTTCGTGATCGCCCACCGGCTGTCCACCATCCGCGACGCCGACCTGATCCTGGTGATGGAGGAAGGCCGCATCGTCGAGCGCGGTACGCACGACGAGCTGCTCGCCGCCGAGGGCGCGTACTACCGGCTCTACCACGCCCAGTTCTCCCAAGCCGTGGTCGAGCGGGACGACGGCAACGGGCACCGGCCGGTCGGCGCTGTCGCCGGCGATGGAGCCGGGCGGTACGCCGGCGCGCGGTCTGCGGCTTCCGGCTAGAGCGTGGCCAGGTCGATCGCGTCGGCCATCGCCTTCAGCCCGAGGTCGTTGGGGTGCAGCCCATCGCCCGGGTCGTAGTCCGACAGGAGCAGGGACGGGTCCTTGGGGTCTGCCACGATCCGCGCGAAGTCGACAACCGCGTCGTACTCGCCGCTGGTCCGGATCCATTCGTTCACCGCGATCCGGACCGGCTCCGTGTCCGGCGTACGGAAGAAGCCCAGCGGGGTCACCGTACCGCCGATGATCCGGATGCCGTGCGCGTGCGCGGCGCGGATCAGCGCCCGGTAGCCCTCGATGAGCTGCTGGGCGGTGACGAACTCGTCGTTCGGCTCGAAGCACGGGAAGTCCCAGGTGGGGTACCCGAGATCGTTGACACCCTCCATCACGATCACGGTGCGGACGCCGACCTGGTCGAGCACGTCGCGCTGGAACCGGTCCAGCGCGCTCTCCCCGAAGCACGGCGAGTCGTTGAGCACCCGGTTGCCGCTCAGCCCCGCGTTGAGTACGGCCAGCGGCACTCCCGCAGCGACCAGCCGCTCGGCCAGCTCGTCCGGGTACCGGTTGTCGGCACCCCTGGTCGAGCCGCCGCTGTCGGTGATCGAGTCGCCGAACGCCACCACCGCGTCGCGCCTCGGGGCGCCGGAGACGTCGACGCCGGTGAGGTAGTACCACGACTTCGTGGTTTCACCGTACGCGGATCCGCCGGTGTCCCAGCGGTGGTCGCCGGCGGACCGGTAGGTCGTGGTCGCCGCGCTCTCGTGGAACGTGGCCGGGCCGGTGGGCTCGGCGAAGTACAGCGTGACGGTCAACCGGTCGAGCGGCCGGGTGGGCAGGTGAACCGGATCGGTGAGTGCCGACCTGCCGGCCGCTACCGTGGTGGCCACCCGGGATCCGAACGTGACCGGGCGTACCGACCCGGGCTGTAGCTCGGCACCGTGGCCGGATCTGGCCACCGTGGCGCCGGCCAACCGCAGCGGCGCAGCACCGTACACATTGGACACTCGAAGCCGCAGCGCCGAGCCGCCGGTGCTGACCCGTACCACCTGCCGTACGGACTGGTCGGCGAAGCCTTCCCGGGACCAGTTCGGCCCCTCGAAGCCGTCCGGCGCGGCCGCCTCCACCGGGGCGGTCCAGGCGCCGACCCAGCCGGGACCCGGGTGGGCGCCGGCCGGCGGTGCGACTCCGATCAGCGCGGTGCAGGTCGTAACCGCGACCACCAGCCGCAGCCGGCGCTTGCCTGTGAACACAGCCACCCCCGTCAGGATCACGTCTGTGTACCAACGAGAGCGTGCCCGAGGCCGCCGGTACCCGTCGAGATCCTTTCGGCCACGGCCGAATGTCCGCACCGAATGTCCGCGC